>NZ_RJTZ01000058.1:0-19690 GCF_024343515.1 Aquitalea sp. S1-19
TGGCCAAGTTCGGCCCCAAGGCCCAGCTGACCGCTTCCACCATCAACTGGGGCGGCTACTACACCCGCGCAGCCAAGGCCACGCTGGACAAGAGCTGGAAATCGGACAGCGTGGACTGGGGCATCAAGGACGGCATGGTGGCACTGAGCCCGCTGAATCCGGTCGTACCTAAACCTCTGGCTGCCAAGTTCAATGCCAAGAAGGCACTGTTTGCCAGCGGCAAGTTCCACAGCTTTACCGGTCCTATCGTCGATCAGGCCGGCAAGACCATGGTTGCAGCAGGTCAGGTACTGCCGCAAAAAGGCGTGGATACCATGAACTGGTATGTGAAGGGCGTGGAAGGCTCGATTCCGAAGTAAGCATTGGCTCCATCCGCCACACAACCGCCCTTCGGGGCGGTTTTGCATTGACGCGCTATGGTGAGACTTGCATTACGCAAGGAGAGACCATCGTGCAAAGCGCACTCATCCTGATCGACTACATCAACGATATCGTCACCGCACCGCGTTACCGCGACTTTCTGGCGCGCCACCATACGCTGGAACGCCTGCCGCGGCTGATAAGCAGCCTGCGCAACTACGGCATACCGGTCATCCATGTCCGCGTCGGCTTTTCCGACGACTACCGCGAACTGCCGCGCGCCTCTCCCCTATTTGCCAGTGCCGCCATCCGTGGCGCACTGCGCCTGAGCACCGCCGGCTGCGATTTTCATCCGGCCGCCGCCCCCCTGCCTGGAGAAACCATCATCCTCAAGCGCCGCGTCAATGCCTTTTACGGCACGGCGCTAGATCTTCTGCTGCGCAATATGCGCTGCGAGCGCCTGCTGATTGCCGGCTGCGCCACCGATCTCGCGGTGCAAAGCACGGTACGCGACGCACACGACCGCGACTATCGCGTCACGGTGCTGGGCGGATTTTGTATCGCGGCCAGCGATGCCGACCACGATGACACCTTGCGCCTGCTCGCACGCGTGGCGCTGGTCTCGCGCGAACAAGGCGGCCACGCAATAGCGGAAGTACCTGCCTAAGATAAAGCCATGCCGTTTGGCAAAGACATGGAACACCAACAAGGGGACATCAAGATGGGAGCAAGCATGCGAATCGGTGCACTACTGGCAAGCGTCAGCCTGCTGGCGGCCTGCGCCACCACCTCCACCGTGCAAAGCCAGTGGCAAGATCCGGCCTATAAGGGCGGGCCGATCAAAAGCGCCGTGGTACTGGCCATAGGTGGCAGCATCACCGAGCAGCGCATTTTCGAAGACAGTGTCGTGGCGCGCATGCAGACGCTGGGCGTGCAGGCCACGCCGGCTTATGCGCTTCTGCCGCCTTCATCCACGCCAGTGGCCGAGGCGGATCTGGAGAGTGCGGTACGCAAGGCAGGTGTGCAGGGCTTTATGCTGATCAAGCTGCTGCCACCGGAAACGGGCTACCAAAGCGTAGCGCAACCGGTATTCCCGCAGCCCATGTTCGGCTGGTACGGGCCGTACCAGAACTTCTACAGCAGTTACCAGACACTGGTGCCTTACTCCATCGCATCCAGCCAGACCACACTATGGGACACCCAGACCCGGCGCCTGCTGTGGTCGGGCAATCTGCAATCATTTGATCCGGCCTCGGTTGCAGCGACTGCCAACGCCTACGCCGCGACCTTGAGCAAAACCCTGCAACAAGGCGGTTTGCTGCCCTGACTTTTACACCAGCCACTCACGCCGGCCCTGCTGCTCCATCAGCGAATTCCACGCCTGCATGATTTTCTGGAATTTGCTGCTGGTCGGCTGCAGGGCGCGCACCCTGCCCAGCATGGCATGTCCCGCGCGCACATGGCTTTCGTGCCAGCCCTGGCGGTAAACCAGCGCGATAATCGCATTGCTGGTGTTCAGCATCACCTGAACATTATCCGGCAGCTCGGCATAAGCCTTGCCAAACAGGCTGACCGCCTGCTCGTAATGGCCAGCCTGTGCTTCGCGCACCGCCGCGTTATTAAGATTAACCACGCTCTGTACGTTTTCGGCGATGAGTTCGCGCCCGGCCTCGGTGCGGCCAACCTGGTCAAACAAGCACCCCAGCGACTCCAGCAAGGCTTCGTCATCATGATGGTTGCGCACCAGTGTGCGCGCCACTTCGTCGCCCAGATCAGGGCGCGCCAGGCTGTAGCATGCGCGCGCATATTCCATGCGCGCCTCGACCCCCAGTTTGCCCTCAAGCTGCGGCAGGCGCTCGGCGGTGCTCGCCAGGAGCTGGGCAGCCTTGCTCTTGTTACCGGCTTGCTGCTGCAGCTGGCTGTCTATCACATCGGCGACCCAGTTGCCGGCATCGTCGTGCTTGTAATCGCGACGCAAGCCGGCCAGCGTCTTGCCCGCCGCGACACTGTCGCGTTGCGCCAGCTGTACCCGGGCTAGCTGGGCATACAGCGCCGGCTGGCGATGCCAGCTATGTTTGGCCAGGGTCAGCGTCGTGCTGCAGGCGGCTTCTGCCGTCACCAGATCGCCATTGGCAAACGCAACTTCACCCAGCTGTTTTTGCCGGCGCACCACCACCGGCGACAAGCAGGTGGCTTGCTGCAGATTAAGCTGGGCCTGTACACCATCGTGATTGGCCAGATGTATCTTGGCCAGCCAGTCGTAGGCTTCCATCACCCGGTCGTTGTCCTGCAGCACCTGCTCGAACAGCATGCGCGCCTCGTCGTAAGACTTGAGCCCGGTCAGCGCCTTGGCCAAGCCCAGCCTGGCCCAGGGCAGCGGCTTGAGACGCAACACTTCGACGTACAGTTTCTTGGCGCTGTCCCAGTCGCCTATTTTCAGGCTAAGGTTGCCCTTGAGGCGCATAAAATCGAGGGTGAATTCGCTTTTGTCCTGAATCTGTTTGCTGCAGGCTTCGGTCGCCGCCATATACTCGAAGCGCATCAGCGCATCGTCTACCACGCGAAAAGCCTCGCGCCGGCGTATCGCCCGCTCCAGACGCAGGCGCAATTCTTCGCCGGTAAAGGGCTTGAGCAGGTATTCGTCCGGCGCCATTTCGGCGGCCGAAATCACCCGCTGGGCGCGCCGCTCGCCGGTCACAATCATGAATACACAGGACTGCTTAAGCAGATTGCGCTCGCGTGCCTCTTCAAACAGATACAGACCGTCGTAACCATTGCCCAGATCGTAGTCGCACAGCACGACATCAAAATCGTAACGCGCAAGTTTGGCCAGCGCATCGTTGCCACGGCTGGCGTACTCGACCCGTTCGGCGCCAAAGCTGCCCAGCGTCATCGCCAGCGCGCGCTGCATCTCGGGCACGCTGTCTATCACCAGAAACAGCTTGCGCCGGTAAGGATTCAGCTCTTCGGCCGATGCCGGGTGCTTGCCCTTGTAAGCGCCAGCGATGGCCTGGAATGAATTGGACTGGCTGCTATTCATATCGCGCCCCTGTGTACATCTGCTCTATCCATTATTGCGCGGTCAGCTTGGCGTAGCGCAAATCCAGCCACTTCATCCCATGCTCGGCAAAATTGATCTGCAGGCGCACATCGCTGCCGCTGCCTTCGGCGCTCACCACCATGCCGATGCCGAATTTGGCATGCCCCACGCTCTGCCCGATATGAAAGCCGCCATAATCGCCCCCCTTAGGGCTCGCCCAGGCCGGCATGGCCTCGGTCAGCCACGGCGCCTTGGCCGGTGCGCGCGGCGGTGCTTTCTTGCCGGCCAGCTCGTGCACCAGCTCTTGCGGAATCTCGTCGACAAAGCGCGAACGGATCGGATAGCGGCTCTGGCCATGCAGCATGCGGCTTTGCGCCGAACTCAGATAAAGGCGCTTGCGTGCCCGCGTCACCGCCACATACATCAGCCGGCGCTCTTCCTGCAGCCCCTTGCTGTCGTTCAGACTGTTCTCGTGTGGAAATAAACCCTCTTCCAGCCCGGACACAAACACCGCATCGAATTCCAGCCCCTTGGCCGCGTGTACCGTCATCAGCTGCAAGGCATCGGAGCCGGCATCGGCCTGATGCTCGCCGGCTTCCAGACTGGCGGCGGTGAGAAACTCGACCATTTCCTGTGCCGGATCGTCGGGCATAAAACCGGCGGCGGCATTGATCAGCTCGTCCAGGTTGGCCAGGCGCTCCTCGCCCTCCTTGCGGTCGGCCTCGTACAAGGCCCGCAAGCCGGAGCGGTCTATGATCAGGCTGATCATTTCAGCGAGCGTCAAGAGCTCGACCTTGGCGCGCAACTCTTCAATCAGCAGCACGAACGCCGCCACCTTGCCGGCGCTACGCCCGCCGCTGGCGCCACACGTAGCCTGCCACAGCGACACGCCCTGCTCGCGGCTCAGGGTCTGGATGTTTTCCACACTGCGCGCACCGATGCCGCGTGCCGGCACATTGATCACACGCAGCAAGGCATTGTCGTCGTCCGGGTTGGACACCAGACGCAGATAGGCCATCGCATGCTTGATTTCCTGACGCTCGAAAAAGCGCAGGCCGCCATAGATGCGGTAGGCCAGGCCGGCATTGACCAGCGCATGTTCCAGCGCGCGCGACTGCGCGTTGGAGCGGTACAGCACGGCCATATCGGACAGATTCCAGCCCTCGCGCACCAGTGCCTTGACTTCATCGCAGACAAACTCGGCCTCGTCGCCGTCCGAATAGGCCTCGTACAGGCGGATGGGCTCACCCTCGCCGGCATCGGTCCACAGATTCTTGCCCAGACGGCCATCGTTTTTCTCGATCAGCGCATTGGCTGCGGTCAGGATATTGCCGACCGAGCGATAATTCTGCTCCAGCCGCACCGGCCCTTCGATACCGTAATCGGCCAGCAGCGAGCGCATATTGCCCACCTCGGCACCACGGAAAGCATAGATGCTCTGATCGTCGTCACCGACGGCAAACAGCGCGGCATCGCTGCCGGCCAGCAGGCGCAGCCAGGCGTACTGCAACAGGTTGGTGTCCTGAAACTCGTCAACCAGGATATGGCGGAAACGGTTGCGGTAATGCTCGGCCAGCGCCGCATTGCGGCTTAACAGCTCGTAACAGCGCAGCAGGAGTTCGGCAAAATCGACCACGCCTTCGCGATGGCACTGCGCATCGTAAGCGGCGTAAATCTCGATCAGCTTGCGGGTATAGCTATCATGCGCCGACAGCTCGCCAGCACGGCGGCCGGCCTCTTTATTGCCATTGATAAAGGCGGCCACCGCCTTGGGCGGGAATTTTTCGTCGGACACATCGAGGATTTTCAGCAGCCGCTTGATGGCCGACGACTGCTCGCCCGAGTCCATAATCTGGAAGGTCTGCGGCAAACCGGCATCGCGGTAATGGATGCGCAACATGCGGTTGCACAGGCCGTGGAAAGTGCCTATCCACATGGTGCGGGTATTGACCGGCAGCATGGCCGACAGCCGCGTCTGCATCTCGCGCGCGGCCTTATTGGTAAAGGTCACGCCAAGAATGGCGGCGGGCGATGCCTGCCCGGTCGACAAGAGCCAGGCAATGCGCGTCGTCAGCACCCGTGTTTTGCCGCTACCGGCACCGGCCAGCACCAGAGCGCTTTTCGCCGGCCAGGTCACGGCGCGTAATTGTTCGGGATTCAGACCGGCGAGAAGATCGGCGTTCATGGGGCAAAGCCTTGCTGGAGAAACAAAACAGGGATTCTACACCAGCGGGGGGAATGGGACGTCAGGAGTGGGGAGTGGGGAGTGGGGAGTGGGGAGCTTACCCCCTAATCCCTACTCCCCACTCCCTATAATCAGAAACCGATGCTGGCGCCCAGATACGCGCCATCGGCGATCTTGCGGTCACGGCGATCGTTGCGCTCGACTTTGAACTCGCGCCAGCCGGCTTCCACACCGATCAGCGGCAGCGGCTTCCAGCGCAGGCCAAGCATGGTGTCACTGACCCTGCTGACGCTGCCGCTGGCGGCGGCTTCCGGTGCCCAGTAACCCTGCACGAAAGCTTCGCTGGAGAAAGGCAGATCAACCGTTACCCGGCCGCCGACCATGGCGGCGGTGGCATCGCCACCTGCATCCAGCCACATGGCCTTGCCGCCCAGATCCACGCGGGCAAACGGTACCGGCAGACCGAAGGTCAGGCCGATACCGCCGGCTTCTGCCGTGCCGTGCTTGTCCGACTGCAGATAATCCAGCGTAATGCCAGGGCCGAAGCCGGTGGCGGTGCGGCTGATAAAGCCGCCATGTTCGGTTGCCGCCAGCGTCAGATCACCAGCCAGAGCAGGCAGGGCGGCAGCGGCCAGTACGGCAGCCAGTAAAGTCTTTTTCAACATCTTTTTTCTCGGTTTAAAACAATAAAAAACCCGCACCCCCACAGCCCAAGGCGCGGAAGCGCGGGTAGCTTTCAGTCGGCAATCCGCGTTTCCAGTTCGAGCAAGCGTGCCTTGAGCGCCGCCACTTCGGCTTCCAGCGCGGCGACGCGACCGGTCAGACCAACCACAATCGCATCGCACTCCTCGCCGCGCGGCGGTGCCTGATGGGTGCCCGGTTCGGGCATGCCGGACAACAGATGCGCCCAGCGTGCTTCGCGCTCGCCAGCCTGGCGTGGCAGATGCACCGCCAGTGGCGGATATTTGTCGGCCAGCGCATCCAGTGAGGTTTCGACTTCTTCCACGCTGGAAAAACTGTAGATACGCCCGGCGCGGGTGCGGATCTCGGCCGGAGTCTGCGGCCCGCGCAGCATCAACATGGCCAGCACTGCCAGACGGGCACCCTCGATATTCCATGCATACGGCAGCCGGTGCTCGTATTTGGCAACACGCGCGCCAGCCGGCATGCGTTCACCCACTAGCTTTTGTGCCATCAGCGACGCCAGTGCGGCACTGAGATCGGCCTCGCCCAGACTCATCACCGGTTCGCGGCTGGTGAGCTGGTTGCACGCCGACAGCAGCGCATTGAGCGTCAGCGGATAGGTATCGGGGTTCAGCGCCTGTTTTTCGACCAGACAAGCCAGTACCCGTACTTCGACCGGGTCAAGTTGATGCGTATCCATAATGCCTCCTTGCGATGACGCTTATCATCGCATCAAACCCGCTGCGCTGCATTACCTGGACGCTTGCGCCAGCAGCCTTTCCATCTCGTGCTTGAGCGCCAGTTCGTGATGGCGCTGCTTGCGCTCGTCCTGCGACAGAGCCTTGTATAGCGACACCATCATGCCGACCATAATCAGCGCAAACGGCAGCGCCGCGATAATCGACACGCTCTGCAGGCCCTTGAGACCGCCACTGCCAAGCAAGATCAGCGCAATAGCCGACACCGATATCCCCCACACCAGCTTGACCCGATGGCCCGGATTGAGGCTGCCCTTGCTGGACAGCATGCCCAGCACAAAGGTGGCCGAATCGGCCGAGGTGACAAAGAAGCTCAGCACCAGGAGCATGGCTACGCCCGAGATCAGCGTCCCGCCAGGCAGTCCGGCAAACATATGGTAGAGCGCGGTAGAAGCATCGCTGCCTGCGGCGGCAACCAGATCGGCATGGCCGAACAACTGCATCCACAAGCCGGTACCGCCGAACACCGAGAACCAGAGAAAGCTAGCCAGCGCCGGCACCAGCAGCACGCCGACGACGAATTCGCGGATGGTGCGGCCCTTAGACACACGGGCAATGAACATGCCGACAAACGGCGCCCAAGTAATCCACCAGGCCCAGTAGAACAGCGTCCAGCCGGCGACCCAGGTGTTCTGCGAATACGGCGTCAGCCTCAGGCTTTGCGAGATCAGATCATCCAGATAGTCGCCCAGCGTGGTGGTGAAGATCTCGAAGATAAACGCCGTCGGCCCCAATATCGCCACCAGCAACAACAAGCCGACCGCCAGCCACAGGTTGAGGTTGGACAGGATACGGATGCCACGGGTGAGACCGGTCAGCGACGACAGCACAAACAGCACGGTGGCGGTGGCAATCACGACAAAGGTCGTCCAGCCACCGCTTGGAATCCCGAACAGGAGCTTCAGACCGGATTCGATCTGCAAGGCACCAAAACCCAGCGAAGTCGCTACACCGAAGGCCGTGGCCAGCACCGCCAGCACATCAATAGCCTTGCCGATGGGCCCCTCCACCCTATCACCCAGCAAGGGGCGGAATACCGAACTGATCAGTCCGGGGGCGCCGCGGTTAAATTTGAAGTACGCCAGCGCCAGCCCCATCACGCAGTAAATCGCCCACGGATGCAGGCCCCAGTGAAAGAACGAAGCATGCATCGCCATGCGGGCCGCCTCCGGTGTCTGGGCGGCTATGCCCTGCGATGGGGAGGCAAAGTGCGACAGCGGCTCGGCCGTACCCCAAAACACCAGGCCTATGCCCATGCCGGCGGAAAACAGCATGGCAAACCAGCTGCCACGGGAGAACTCGGGCTCGGCATCTTCGCCACCCAGACGGATCTGGGCAAAACGGCTGAATGCGAGATAGAGGGCAAACAACAGAAAGCCAAATACGGATAAGAGATAGAACCAGCCGAAACGGGCAATGGTCAGCGACAGCAACTCTGCGGTGACCTGGTTCATTTGTTCGGGCACAAACAGGCCGAGCAGGACGAAAAGAACGGTAAGAGCCAGCGAAATACGTAAAACCATATTGTCTCCTTGAGTGGCCTGTCATCCATGCGCGCCATACCGGGGCAGGAAAACAGTGCCGGGGTTGGTGGTTCAGGTGACTCAAGGCGAGCCGATGCGGACAAGGCCGCGATACCCGGGGAACGGGTGTTCATCAAGACGGGCGTATAGCCCGGACAAGAAATAACTCAAAAAACATAAAATGTGGGCAAAGCCTATCATCTTTGTGCAATGCGGCGCAAACCGCATGGCTACTGTCGCTTGACAGCCACCCGCGCTGGCGCGACCCTAGCGCCCCCAGAATCCACCCGACGCCCTACCATGCTCCGAGCCGATATTTTGCTGGTCGAACAAGGCCTTGCCCCCTCCCGTACTGCCGCCCAAAACCTGATTACCGCAGGCCGGGTCAGCATTGTGCGCGACGGCAAGCTGCAGCCGCTGGCCAAAGTCAGCCAGAAACTGGCATCCGATACCCGCTTTGATATTGTGCCGGATGCCGCCGACCGTTACGTGTCGCGCGGCGCACTCAAGCTGGAAGGCGCACTGGCCGAAACCGGCCTTGACGTGACCGGCATGCGGGCACTGGATGTGGGCCAGTCTACCGGCGGCTTTACCGACTGCCTGCTGCAGGCCGGCGCGCATCGCGTGGTCGGCGTCGATGTCGGCCATGACCAGCTGGCGCAAAAAATACGCGACGACGTGCGGGTACGCTATTTCGAGGGAGTCAACGGGCGCGCGCTGGATCACGCGGCCTTGCTGGCGGCCAATGATGGCGCGGCATTCGATCTGATGGTATGCGATGTGTCGTTTATTTCGCTGACCCTGATCCTGCCTTCCGCCCTGCCCTTGATCCGGACTGGCGGCTACCTGCTAAGTCTGGTCAAGCCGCAGTTCGAAGTCGGACGCGAAGGACTGGGACACGGCGGCATTGTGCGCAATGAAAGCCTGTACCAAGGGGTCAAGGACAAGATTTCTCTGGCGGTGGAAGCCGAAGGCTTCGAGCTCTTGCGCTGGCTGGACAGCCCGATCAAGGGCGGGGACGGCAACAGGGAGTTTTTTGTGTGGGCGCGCAAGAATAGCTAGCGCGAATGCGCCTGTCCGGCTCCGTCGGGCAGGCGCACCACCAACCAAATCCAAAAGCATTCAATCACTAAATTGCATAAAACAATTGCATAGTAAGCGCTTGCACTTAATAATGATCCGGTAACTTTGAGTAGAGGTTGCACTGTCTAAGAGTATGCGGCGGGAGCTTGAACCCAATGATCGCCGCAAAAAGGAGCCAGTGCCGAAGTAGCCAAGCCGTCAGGCAAAGCTGCTGGGGACATTTCAAACAGGAATGTCACTGCCATAGTCTGAGCAAACTATGGAGCGCTACTGAAAGGGTAGGAGTCTCCCCCGGACGCCCTTGGTGCGTCTGCTGTCTTCTGGTCCTCTCGGTAGGTCTCCACCTGTAATCCACATAGGTGATACGAGATCATGGAACTAAGCCAATATTCCGATTCTTTACTGTCTGTCTTGCCGCCTTTGGTGGCGGTCTCTCTGGCGGTCATTACCCGTCGCGTCGTACTGTCGCTAGGCCTTGGCATTGCCGTAGGTGCCCTGCTGTTGACCGGCAACCTCCTGTCGGCCGGTCAATATATCGGACAATCTGCACTGGCCATTTTCTGGGACGGCAGTGCGCCCAACTGGGGCAGCGTCAATATCCTGCTATTTCTGCTGTTGCTGGGTTTTCTGATTGCACTGATGACTCTCACCGGCGGCAGCCGTGCCTTTGCCGAATGGGCACAGCAGCGCATCAAGAGCCGCCGTCAGGCTAAAGCCATGACCGGCCTGCTGGTGTTTCTGTTCTTTATCGATGATTACTTCCATAGCCTTGCCGTTGGCACCATTTGCC
Organism: Aquitalea sp. S1-19; assembly: GCF_024343515.1. NCBI lineage: Bacteria > Pseudomonadati > Pseudomonadota > Betaproteobacteria > Neisseriales > Chromobacteriaceae > Aquitalea > Aquitalea sp. S1-19. Next base: position 10,424 of record NZ_RJTZ01000058.1, read on the forward strand.
GCCCGGTCACCGACCGCTACCGCATTTCTCGCGCCAAACTGGCTTATCTGCTGGATTCAACGGCCGCACCGATCTGCGTGATCATGCCGGTTTCGTCGTGGGGCGCGTATATCGTTGCCCTGATTGGTGGCATTCTGGCCGCACACGGCATTCAGCAGCACAGCGCGTTCTCGGCTTTTATGACCATGGTGCCGATGAATTTCTATGCCCTGTTCACCCTGCTGCTGGTCGTTGCCACCATTATCCGGCCGCTGGATCTGGGCGCGATGGCACAGCATGAGGCGCAGGCACAAAACGGCATGCTGTACGACCAGAGCAAGGGCACGCCACCCGGTGTCAGCAAGGAACTACAAGCTGTAGGCGAGGGGCAGGTGCGCGATCTGGTGCTGCCCATTCTCACGCTGGTGCTGACCACGATCTACTTTATGCTGGCGACCGGGGCCGATGTACTGGCACAAAACGCCAAGGTGTTCAGCCTCTTGGGCGCATTCGAAAATACCAATGTCGGGCTGTCTCTGGTCTACGGCGCACTGAGCGCACTGGCGGTAGCCGGCGTACTGGCACTGCGTCTGGGCCTGCCCGTGCGCGACTGGTTGTCGGTGCTGCGCCACGGCTTTGCCGCCATGTGGCCGGCACTGCGCATCCTGCTGCTGGCATGGCTGATCGCCGCCGTGATCCGCGATGTCCAGACCGGCAAATATCTGGCGTCGATGGCGCAGCTGGCTATGCCATCCTGGCTCTTGCCGGCGGTCTTGTTCGTGCTCGCCGGTGCCATGGCGTTTTCCACCGGCACCAGTTGGGGCACGTTCGGCATCATGCTGCCGCTGGGTGCCGATCTGGTGATGGCGACCGAACCTGCCCTGCTGCTGCCGGCCCTGTCGGCGGTGCTGGCTGGTGCCGTGTTTGGCGACCATTGCTCGCCCATTTCCGACACCACCATCCTGTCATCGACCGGCGCGGGCAGCCACCATATCGACCATGTGCTCACCCAGCTACCGTATTCCTTACTGGTTGCGCTGGGCTCCATCGCAGGCTACCTGGTACTGGGCGCTTCCGGCTCGGTCTGGCTGGGCCTGCTGACCTGCTCGCTATGGTTTGCCCTGACCCTGCCGCTGCTGCATCACTACCAGTTACGCCGCCCGGCGCTGGTGCCTTGCGCGGCATAAACGGCTAGCCCTGCATCACCGATAAAAAAGAGAGGACCACCCTCATGGTGGTCCTCTCTTTTTATCTACGCCAGACGTCGTCATGCCTGGTTTGGCAGGCCCGAATCACAGCACCGGGCGCTTATCAAACAGCTTGTTTTCGTCGTCATCATGCACATTACGCACGATCAGCAAGGGCAATGGCGCCATGCGTAGCAGCGTTTCGGCAAAGCTGCCCATCAGCAGGGTCATCAAGCCGCCACGGCCATGGGTGCCCACCACGATCAGGTCGGCATTGTGGTCATGAGCGGCAGCAAGCAGAACCTTGGCCATATCCTTGGCGCCATCCCAGCTCTCCAGAATCAGCGGCGTCACATTGCTAATACCGCCCGCGCGCGCTTGTGCCTCGGCTTCGGCCATGATCTGCGTGCCGCGCTCATGCGCCAGCGTATGCAGATCATGGTTACCCAGCATGCCGACGCCCTCCACACTGATGTCACGCAAGCTGGCCACATGCACCAGAATCAGCCTGCCCTGCTTGACCTGGGCCAGCTTGATGGCCTCCTGCAAGGCCAAGGCAGCGTTATGGCTGCCATCCAGTGCGATCACGATATTCTGGTACATGCTGCATCCTTTCAAAGAGGAAGATAACTGACTGATTGTTACTGATTGTTGGCCTTTTTGACCCGCCACACCAGCAGCCGGATCAATAAAACACCATTAACCGGCGCTTGCCGCCTCGAAGATGGCGTAGGTTTTTTTCGCGGGCTCCAGCACCTGCCACACACCTTCAAAACCGGCGGGAATCACGAAATGGTCGCCGGCCTGCAGCAGCACTTCATGACCGCTGCTATCGCTGACCCGCACCAAGCCTTCCAGCAGGGTACAGAATTCGTGTTCGCTATATTTGACACGCCATGTACCCAGACCACCCGACCAGATGCCGGCGTGAAACTGGCCGCTGGGGTCGGAGTAATGGTTGTCCACCCGCTGCCGGCACTCGCCCTCGATATGGCGCTCGGCGGTAGCGACAAACTCGTCGCCCACCACCGGGTGACGGGCAAACACGATGATATCCTGCGCACTTTTCATGACTCTCTCCTTTGTGTGTCTAATATTTTCGACAAATGTGACACACAAAGGCGATAGGCTTCAAGCCATAACCCGATATAAATATCGTCCTGCCCGATGCTTCAGCCGGTTTTGCTTAGCGCCAGCTGCCGCGCGGCGCTATCCATAAAGCTCCACGCCACCACCCGGCTCAGCTTTTGCCCCTGCCCCATCGCCAGCACCCGGACTTCGACGACACCGGCCTGCTTCAGCGCATAGCGAAGATCTGGCAGGTTTTCCGACTTGGACAACAAGGTGGTAAACCACACGCATTGCGTGGCGAAGTGCCGGCTTTCAGCCAGCATGCGCCCGACAAAAGCCGCCTCGCCACCTTCGCACCACAACTCGTGGCTGCGGCCGCCGAAATTCAGCACGGGTTTAGCGCTTTTCTTGCCCGACAGATTGCCGACCTTGCGCCGGCTGCCGGCTGTTGCCTCTGCTGCCGAGGCGTGAAACGGCGGGTTGCACAGCGAAAACGCATACTGTTCGCCGCGACGGATAATGCCGGCAAAAATCGCCGTATCGGTAGCCTGCAAGCGGCAGCTCACTGCGCCGGCTAGCGACGGGTTAGCCGCAACGATGGTTTCGGCACAACGGATCGCCTGCGCATCGATATCGCTGCCGACAAAACGCCAGCCATATTCGGCATGGCCAATCAGCGGATAGATGCAGTTGGCACCGACGCCGATATCCAGGCCACGCACCGCCGCGCCACGCGGGATCTCGCCGCCGCAATCCCCCGCCAGCAGATCGGCCACGGTATGGATATAGTCGGCGCGCCCCGGTATCGGCGGACACAGAAAACCATCGGGAATGTCCCAGTGCGCGATACCGTACTGTGCGGCAAGCAGAGCGCGGTTGAGCGCCTTGACCGCCAGCGGCTCGGCAAAGTCGATGGTGGACTCCCCCGCCGGATTGCTTTTTACAAACGGCGCGAGTTCCGGGCTGGCGGCCAGCAGGGCGGCAAAGTCGTAGCGCCCCTGATGGCGGTTGCGCGGATGCAGGCCAGGCTTTGCCGCCTGCGGTTTTTGATTCGGTTTTTGCAATTTGAGCATGATTTCAGTCCATCAACTGGCGGTAGAGATAAACCAGCACCCGTGCCAGTTCTTCGGCGGTCTGTGCCTGCGCCGCATTGCCGCTGTGGCCGCCGCCGGCGGTTTCCAGCAAGAGCGCGTCGTGCCCCAGTTCGGCTAGACGCGCGACCATCTTGCGCGCGTGACCCGGGTGCACGCGGTCATCCTTGGCGCTGGTGGTAAACAGCGCCAGCGGATAGTCAGCATCAGCCTGTACATGATGGTAGGGCGAATACGCCGCCAGCGCCGCGCGCTCGGTCGCATCGTCCGGGTCGCCGTATTCATCTATCCAGCTGGCACCGGCCAACAGCTCGGTGTAGCGCAGCATGTCCAGCAGCGGCACTTCGCACACCACAGCATTAAAAAGCTCAGGGCGGCGCACCATGCACGCCCCCACCAACAGGCCGCCGTTGCTGCCGCCTTCTATCCCCAGCCGGCGCGGGCTGGTCAACCCGTGCGCGATCAGGTCTTCAGCCACCGCGATAAAGTCGCCGAAACTCACCGCACGGCGCACACCCTGTGCCGCCTGATGCCAGGCGGGGCCGAACTCGCCGCCGCCCCGGATGCAGGCCAGCACGAAGGCGCCACCCTTTTCCAGCCAGTGCGGGCCGAAATTCTCGATGTAGTAAGGCAGCATCGACACTTCAAAGCCGCCATAGCCGTACATCAGCGTCGGCGTATTGCCATCCAGCACCGTGTCCTTGCCGCGCACCACAAAGTACGGGATCGCGGTGCCATCCCCGGCCAGCGCATGGCGCTGCTCGGCGACAAAGGCCGAGGCATCGAAGGCTGCCGGCTGCGCGCGCAGCACCTCCTGCTCGCCGGTCGCCACATTCAGCCGATACAGCCCGGTCGGGGTCAGGAAGTCGCTGAAGCTGTAGCAAATAATGTCCGTATCCCACGGCTGGTCGGCAAACTCGATCACGCCGCTGTCAGCCACCGGCAGCGCGCGTTCGCACCAGACGCCCTCCACCTTGTCGAAGGCCAGCAAACGGCTTTTCACGTTGTCGATCAGATTGACCACCAGACTCGCACGCGTCGTCTCGACCGAGTCGATGGAACGCTTGGCTGCCGGCGCCACCAGCACCTGCACCCGGCCTAGCAGCATAGGTAGCTCCCCTCTCCCCGAGGGAGAGGGGTCAGGGGTGAGGGCCGGGAGCGCCACCGCCAGCAAACTGCCGGCAGCGTAGCTCTCGCCCTGCCACACCCAGTCATCGGCCAGCTTGACCAGCAAATCACCGAACAGATAACCCTCGATCTCCGCCTTGGGCGGCAGCGGCAGCGCATGGGTCGCCAGCGTGGCATCAATTAGGTGGTAGGTCTTGCTATAGAAGGAATCCGACGCCTCGATGAGGTCGAGCACGCTGCCGTCGGCATCGAGATAACGCCACGCCGCCACCATCATCGCGTCCTTGGGTGCGGCAAACAGCTGCGTCCATCCATGCTGGCCGTCGGCAGCACGCTTGACCAGCCACACCTCGCGCGGATAGCCGGCGCGCGTCAGCGGTGCGCCCTTCCAGCCGGGGCAAACAAAGGCGCTGTCCACATCACGCCAGGCGATATGGCTCTTGCCCTCGGGAAAATCAAAGCCGTGCTCCACCCAGTCCTGTGCTTCGATATCGTACTCGCGGCACACCGTCGCATCCTGCCCGCCACGGGTCAGGAACACCTGCACCCGCGAAGGGATCAGCGTGCAGTGCGAAATGCCGTCGAGAAACCAGTCTTCCTTGTCGGCTGCCGCCAGCGCGTCGATATCGAGCACAATGTCCCAGTCCTGCGCACCGGCGCGGTAGGCATCGAGCGAGGTGCGGCGGTAAACACCGCGCGCATGCGCCTCATCCTGATGGAAGTTGTACAGCCAGGCGCCGTGTTCGGCAAAAAACGGGATCTGCCGCGTGTCCTGCAAATGGGCCAGGATCTCGGCCGAGAGCGGCGCGAAGCGCGCATCGGTGTCTAGCAGGCTGCGGGTCTTGCTGTTCTGCACGTTTACCCAGGCTTGCACCTCGGGCGCGTCCAGATTTTCCAGCCATTGGTGGGGGTCGGTGTGGGGCATGTGGCATCGTTGCTAAAAATGAATGGAGGCGATGATGCCAGTAAAGCTCGCGTGGCGGGATACTTAGCAACACATCACCCGCCAAAAATGCAGTCTGAGTGCTACCACTGTAAAACCGGTACATCCCGCCAAACGGGATGTACCGGATAAATACAAAACAGAAAATGCCGCCCTCCCGTCAGCGCCGCCGCCTGCGCCACCAGCCAACCACACCGAGGCCGGACAGCATCAACAGCGCGCTGGCCGGCTCGGGTACCGGCGAGACCTCGCGCACCAGCCAGTTGCCAACCAAAGGGTTGCGCCCGGTGACCTGGCCGCCTTCCGATACAAAAATCGAGCCACCAGAGAGCGAGCCCCACGAATAGCCGTGCAACGCCGCTGCCGAATTCGCCAGCAGCAACTTGCCCTCGCTGCCATCGAGGTTGGTGTCAAACCGGCTGGGCTCGAACCAGCCGAAAAACTTGTCGAGCACCACCCCGTTCTCCGGCGTATACGGCGCGTAACCGTCCGAATCCATCGGGCCGATCTCGCCGAAATTCATGTCCATCAACTGCCGAACCTCGCCGGACGACGCGTAGCGCAGGCCATACATCGACATCGTTGCCTTGGCCACTGCGCCCTCGAACGACGCGCCGCCGGTCGCCACCGGCTGTAGCCACTCCAGCCCGCTGGCGTCGTCGAACACCAGCAACTGGTCGCCCGCCAGCAAGTCGCGCTTGAAGAGCTGCGCCTGCGCGCCGCCGGCGAGGCCAAGGGTCAGAGCCAGCACAGCCGCAGCAGCCAGGGATCTTTTCGCCTTCATAATTTTCTCCTCCCCCTTGCCTGAGCAATTGCCCCGCCGCGCTGCCGGCGGCTTCGAGCCGGTATTTTTCCTGTACGCCTCAACCCGATCAGGGGCCTTTGCCTGTCTGCGTTTTAACCCAGCGCGGCAGGCAACCACTGGAAGCCAGCACAGTCAGCACCTGCTCTCCCGCCATCAACCCCAGCTTGCGGTAGCTCTCCCATTGCTGGTCGTCGAAGAATTGGTCGATAGTGGTCTGCTGCGGAAAGGCAGGGTTGTTGCTGGCGTAATGCAGCAGGTCAGCCGGCATGCCCGAAACAACTCTGGGTTTGATCAGCACAATGCGGCAGACGGGCTCGCCTCTGGCCGGGTCTGCCGCCGGATAGACATTCAGCAGGATGGCACAGCGGGTATCGTCTTCCGCTTGTGTCACATGCTTACGCTGCAACAGGGCCAGACGCAAAGCATCCGGTGTGGTAAACACGTCGCGCAAGCCCTTGTGTGTGGCTGCATACTGATCGACCTCGATTTCCAGCGCAAAATCGACGCGCGCCAGCCGTACCAGATTGGCCAGATCATCGAAACGGTAATCCGGATCGGCGCCGCAGTCGCAGGCGACGATCAGCTTTACCTGCCGCCCGGGGCGCAATAGCTCGTACACGCCGGTATTTTCAAAGTGGCCCCCATCCGACAGATACTGCCAGCGCGAATGCAGGCCGCGAAAACGCCCGCTCCACTCGCGTAGCAGCAATAACTGATTGGCAAAAGCGCGCCATGGCCATGCATCAGCCACGGGTCGGGAAACCAGGCCGCTACCACGCAGCATCTGCCAGTCACCCAGACGGATATTGGCCAGGCCGCACAATAGCGAACTACCCAGCGAAGTGGCACGCCCCAGTCCGGTCGAAAAAGCCGCACCGGAAATGGCGACCCAGCGCCCCAGTTGCGGCACGCCTCCGTGCGGCACATGCAAACGCACGGCTTGGCCATCCACCCAAAAACGCACCTGGCCATCCGCCCCCGGCGCCAGACAGACCGGCTTGCCCTTGCGGTCACGCTGCACCAATTGCTCGGCGGGCCCCAAGGTCTGGTTCAGCGCGCAATTAATCAGATGCAGCGGTGCCAGCGTCGCGTGGCCATAGTAGTCGGCCAGGGTCAGATCATCGCCCGACATGGGCTCGGCACTGCTGTAAGCCCTGCGCTCCTTGCTGGCAAAACGCTGGCCATTGGAGGCCCCCAGATAGGCGCGGGTCAGACGCGCGGCATAGAACTGCTGCAATGACGACAGGCGTAGAAAGTCGGCCGGGCTGCCGGCAAGCGCGGCCAGCACCAGCGCCAGCAACACCAGCAAGAATAAGCGCCAGCCGGAAACAGAAGCGCCGCTAGCCGGCAAAGCCCCACCCCAGGCGACCGCCTGCACCAGACACGCCCACAGCATCAACACCACCAGCGCCAACAGCACACCCGCGACGCCCGTCAGCAGAGACAAGGGCAGCCGGGCTATCCAGCCTGACGGGGATTTTTCATCGAACACGCGGGCCAGATAACGCACCCCGGCCAGCGCCGCACCCAATGCGGCCACGAGCGACGACAAGGTCAGCGAACTAGCCGATGTGCGTTGCAGATAAAGGTAAAGCGACTGCCCCAGCGTTTCGACCAGCGCCAGCGTAAACAGCCCCAGCAAGAGCAGCAGACTGGCAGACAGACTGCGTGTCACACCTACCCGGTATTCTCCGCCGGCACCAGCTTCACCTGGCGCTTTGCGCTGCGCCCTCCAGCTATAGCCAAGCTGCAAGGCCCGGGCAGCCAGCCCCAGCCATAACAGGGCCCAGGCCGGAGAACGCCAGAAGCCGGCCTGGGTCGGCCATGTGGCAAAACACTCGAAATACGCCACCAGTAACGCCAGCGCCAACCATAGCCAATGCCCTGGCCTATAGCCGCCGCGACCCGGCGTATGGGGTGTCAGCCAGTAAGCCAGCGCAGCCGGTGCACACCATAACAGCAGCAGCGCCGGCAGCAGTCGCCACAAGGGGCTCCACCACAAGACAAAATCGGATCCCTTGCCCGATGCCAAAGCTGCACGCAGCCCCATGTCCAGCCCTGCCCATGCTGCCAGCCCGGACTCGGACCAGGCCAGCAACCCCAGCAACAGTACGGCCAGCGTGCCCAGCACCCCATGCACGGACAAAATATTGCGAATAAACAGCGCCAGGGCATAAGCCGTATCCCCGGCACCGGTAGGCAATAGATAGCGGCCGTTTTCGCGCAACCAGGCCAGCGGCATCGACCGCCCGGCCAAGGCATCGCCTTGCCGGGCCATCGTCCGGGTACGCCGGCTGGTACTGAACCGGGGCGGCGGCTCGACCCGCATCACTGCATAGGCATCAGCCGCCGCGCTCTCGGGCGTAGTCTCCTGGCGAAACCGTCCCGGAACAAACAGGCTGCAGAAAAAAGCGCCAAGATAGCCACCTCCACTGACGGTAGACAAATAATCGAAGCGCGCCAGCCATGATCCCTCGCCCTGCAGGCTATCCCTGTCCGAGCCTGTTGCCGGCACAGATGCATCCTCCAGCCGCGCCTTGGCCAGCGCCTGCATCACCCCCAACGAGAAGGTCGCACTGCGTATCCCGCCGCCGGATAAGGCCAGCGCCAGTTTCGGACCATCCGCTGCGCGGCCAAAACGCTGCCGGCGCCGGGCAATACGGACACACTCCTCGGAAAAACAGACAGGGTCAGCCGTTTGAGAGACAGGACGGGGCATGACATGCTCTAGAACAAGAAAATAGAGTCATAGCCATGTATTGCGGCAAAAGCAAAAGCGGGACACGCGTTTTAAAACAGGCCATGCGGACAAGAAAATGGCCGGAACCCGGCGTCCCATCAAGCCGAACGACAAGTGCGCCAGCGGAAAGCCACCAGGGCCAGCATCTCAGGTCACGACCTCCAATACTCGGCGCGTCCGGCGCCCTGCGCGAACGCCGCCGGCTGGCGGCGACCTGACTAGCGCCAGAAAAACACCGCGCTGAGCACCAGACCCAGCGTCACCACAAAGCCCTTAAGCCAGGCTTGCGGAATGCGCCGTGCCAGATGCACGCCGCCGATGCC
>NZ_RJTZ01000058.1:20020-20560 GCF_024343515.1 Aquitalea sp. S1-19
ATGCGCCGTGCCAGATGCACGCCGCCGATGCCGCCGGCCACGCTGGCGATGGCCAGTGGCAGCAGGCCCTGCTGACCACGCAGTTCGCGTCGCATGGCCAGGCTGGACGCGACATAACCCGGCCACTGCGCGACCGAACTGGTGGCATTGGCAACAATGGGCGGCAGGCCGGCAGCGACCAAAGCCGGAAAGGTAATCAGCGTGCCGCCGCCGGCTACCGCGTTCAGCGCACCGGCGACAAAGCCGGCACCGAACAGCATGCCACCCAGTTCCGGGCTCATTGCCCGCCCGTCACATAGGCGGCGATCACGTCGGCAATGCGTGCGATATCGGCGGCGTTAACCTGCCAGTGGGTGACGATGCGCATCTGCCCGTCTTCCGGCGGATTGGCCTTGATGCCGGCAGCCGCCAAGGCCGCCATCAGGCCATCCACTTTGATAGCCGGTGCCAGCGCAAACCACACCATATTGATGTGCACATCGTCGAGATTAAGACTGATGCCATCTATCGCCGCCAGACGTTCGGCCAGCACACGCGCGT
>NZ_RJTZ01000059.1:0-20540 GCF_024343515.1 Aquitalea sp. S1-19
CCGCCAGCACTGGCGCGAGCGCATGGAAGGCGACCCCAGCCGCAGCCGCATTTACCGCGATGTCTCGGCCGGTGCCTGGCCAGCCGGCATCGAGTATTACCTGCCGCTATTTTTTGCCGAAACCGCCACCCTGTTCGACTACTTCAGCCAGCCGCCGCTGGCCGTACTGCTGGATGATGTGCAGGCAGAAGCGGAGAACGTCTGGCGCGATATCGAGTCGCGCTACCAGATGGGCCGAAACGATCCCGAGCGCCCCATCCTGCCGCCGGCTGATGTCTTTTTGCGCCCCGACGCGCTAATGGGGCAAATCAAGCAGCTGGCACGCTTTGAAGCCGGCAGCGGCGACATCCCCGCCTTGCCGGTATTGCCCTTGCCGCCGCTGGCGGTCGAACGCCGCGCCGATGCGCCACTACAAAAGCTGGCGGCATTTATCGGCAGCACCGCCTCGCGCGTACTGATTCTGGCCGAGAGTCTGGGCCGGCGCGAAACCCTGTTGCAGTTTCTTGCCGACAATAGCATCAAGCCCCAGCCGTGCGACGACTGGGCCGGCTTTATTGACGGCAAGGCCAGGCTCGCCATTGCCGTGGGCCCCTTATGGGCCGGCTTTGCCCTCACCGAGCCTGCCATTGCCGTTGTCACCGAGTCCGAGCTGTACCAGCATGTCACGCGCAGCCATAGCCGGCGGCGCAAGGCCGGCAGTACCGATGCCATGCTGCGCGATCTGGCCGAAATCAAGATCGGTGACCCGGTGGTACACGAGGCGCACGGCATCGGCCGCTACCAGGGCCTAATCAACCTGGACCTGGGCGTGGGCGAAACCGAGATGATGCAGCTGGAGTACGCCGACGGCGCCATCCTCTATGTACCGGTATCGCAACTGGCGCTGATTTCGCGCTATGCAGGTCAAGCCAGCGACGAAGTGCAGCTGCACAAGCTGGGTAATCCGGCATGGGACAAGGCCAAGCGCAAGGCGGCGGAAAAGGCGCGCGACACCGCAGCCGAACTGTTGAACCTGTACGCGCAACGCGCGGCGCGCGAAGGCCACGCCTTTGCCATGAGCCATCACGATTACGATGCCTTTGCCGCCGGCTTCGGCTTCGAGGAAACGCCGGATCAGGCAGATGCCATCAGCGCGGTCATCGCCGACATGACCTCGGGCAAGCCGATGGACCGCCTGGTGTGCGGCGATGTCGGCTTCGGCAAGACCGAGGTCGCGCTACGCGCCGCCTTTGTCGCGGTACTGGGCGGCAAGCAGGTGGCGGTACTGGTGCCAACCACGCTGCTGGCCGAGCAGCATGCACAAAGCTTTGCCGACCGCTTTGCCGACTGGCCGGTGAAAATCGCCGCACTGTCGCGCTTTAACAGCGCCAAGGAAACCAAGGCTGCGCTGGCTGGGCTGGCCGACGGTTCGGTCGATATCGTGATCGGCACCCATAAGCTGGTACAGCCGGATGTGCAGTTCAAGCGGCTGGGGCTGGTCATCATCGACGAGGAACACCGTTTCGGCGTACGCCAGAAAGAGCAGCTCAAGCGCCTCAGAGCCAACGTCGACGTGCTGACCATGACCGCGACGCCGATTCCGCGCACGCTATCCATGGCGATCGAAGGCTTGCGCGACTTTTCGGTGATCGCCACCGCCCCCAGCCGGCGGCTATCGGTCAAAACCTTCGTCAGCCCGACGCGTAACGCGGTCATACGCGAAGCGGTGCTGCGCGAACTCAAGCGCGGCGGCCAGGTGTTCTTCCTGCACAACGAAGTCGACACCATAGAAAACATGCGCCAGAAACTGGCCGAACTGGTGCCCGAGGCGCGCATCGCCGTCGCCCATGGCCAGCTGGCCGAGCGCGAGCTGGAGCAGGTGATGCGCGACTTTATGCAGCAGCGCAGCAATGTACTACTGTGCTCGACCATTATCGAAACCGGCATCGACATCCCCAACGCCAACACCATCCTGATCAACCGCGCCGACCGCTTCGGCCTCGCGCAATTGCACCAGTTGCGCGGCCGCGTCGGACGCAGCCACCATCAGGCCTATGCCTACCTGCTCACCCCGGACGGCATGACGCGCGACGCACAAAAACGCCTCGAAGCAATCCAGCTCTCCGGCGAGCTGGGCGCCGGCTTTTATCTGGCCATGCACGACCTGGAAATCCGCGGTGCCGGTGAAGTGCTGGGCGAGGGCCAGTCGGGCGAGATGCAGGAAGTGGGTTTTGGTCTCTTTACCGAGATGCTCAAGCAGGCGGTACGCGACCTGAAAAAAGGGCGTGAGCCGGATCTGGATGCACCGCTGGGCGTGACCACCGAGATCAACCTGTACAGCCCGGCACTGCTACCCGATGCCTATTGCCCGGGCGTGCACGAGCGGCTGGTCATCTATAAGCGTCTGGCCAGTTGCGAGAGCAGCGAAGAAATCGACGCCATCTACGAAGAGCTGATCGACCGCTTTGGTCTGCCGCCACAAGCGGTCAAAACACTGATCGAAAGCCATCTGTTGCGCCTGCTGGCTCGCCCGCTGGGCATCGCCAAGCTGGAAGCCAGCGACAGCGTCATCCAGCTGGCTTTCGTCAAGAAGCCCGATATCGACCCGATGAAAATCATCGCACTGATGCAAAGCGGCAAAGGCTACAAGATGGCAGGGCCGGACAAGCTGCGGGTGGAAGTGAAGCTGGACGAGGTGCCGGCACGCGTGATTAAAGTCAAAGAAATACTGAAAGCACTGCAATGAAACACAAGGGATTAGGCGGTCTGGTTTACTCCACCGAACACGGCACCATGTGCCCGCAATGCGGCCAGCCGCAAGCAGCCTGCATCTGCAAGGCGCAACTACCCAAGGGCGACGGCGTGGTACGGGTACGCCGCGAAGTAAGACGCGGCAAGGAAGTCACCGCCATTAGCGGCGTGCCGCTAATGGCCGACGAGCTGGCCGCCTTTGCCAAACGCCTGCGCACGCTCTGCGGCGCCGGCGGCACGGTCAAGGACGGGGTGATTGAAATTCAGGGCGGGCATATAGACAAAGTCTTGCCGCAACTGACGGCGCAAGGCTGGGTAGTGAAAAAGGCTGGAGGATAAGTGCCTGATGCCTGCTCTCGACTCAGGTAAAGCCAAGAGCAGGAAAAAATGACACTCAGGCCAGCGCCTCTCTGTCCACGCCATGGTGGCGTAAACGGCGGCGCAGGTGTTCCAGGCCCTCGATCTGGATCTGGCGCACGCGCTCACGGGTCAGGCCCAGTTCGAGGGCCAAGTCTTCCAGCGTCCTCACCTCCTGCCCGGCCAGGCCGTAACGCCGCTCAACCACGAAGCGCATCTTGGCCGGCAGCTCGCTCATCCAGCCTTCGACATAGCGGTTGACCTGCTTCAGGTGCAATTGCAACTCGGGCACATCCTGCGACTCGTCGGGAATGGCATCGCCCAGGCTGAGTGCAGGGTCATCGCTCAAGGGGGAATCCAGCGACAACATGCGCTCGTTCAGATTCATCATCTCGCGCACCATCGCCTCGTCCGCCCCCGCCTCGTCCGCGATCTGACGATGTGTCGGCTCATAGCCCAGACGGGCTTCCAGCTTGCGCTGAATGCGCAAATAACTATTGAGCTGCTTGACGATATGCACCGGCAGACGCACGGTGCGCGACTGGTTGATAATGGCGCGCTCGATATTTTGCCGCACCCACCAGGTGGCATAAGTAGAAAAACGGAAGCCGCGCTCGGGGTCGAATTTGTCCAGCGCGTGCATCAGCCCCATATTGCCTTCCTCTATCAGGTCGAGAAACGGCAGACCGCGGTTGGTATAACGCTTGGCGATATTGACGACCAGACGCAGATTGCGCGAGATCATCTCCTGGCGGGCATCAAAATCGCCGGCGACCACGCGCCGGGACAAGGCCAGTTCTTCTGCCGGTTTGAGCAGGGCTTTTTGCCCTATTGTGTTGAGATAGACTTGGATGATGTCGGTCACCTCCTCGCGCTCGGACTCGACGGCAGCCACATCACCGTGTTCTTCTTCAGAAGCATCCAGTTCCAGCAACTCCAGTTCGTCGTCCATATTCCCTCCTCAACGGTTTACCCGTCACCAACTGGTGACATTCGCACCCGGCAAAGACAAATCTATTTATACAGCACGCATAAACCATTACAAGTTAATTGTTGATGACAAGTGACACAACTGAACCCATCAAACTGATAAGCGACACCATCCCCCCTTATCTACGTCTTTAGAACTAGTTCGCCTAGTCCTCACGAACTAGCCGGATAGCCGGCTTAGACCAGTATTGATGCAAATCAAACTTGGCTAATTTGATAGATGGTATTTACTCCCTATTGAAAATCCTAAGTCCAAGCCTCGATATGCAAGCACTGAGCCGTGCCGATCTGCTACGCGGCAACTGGGGCCGCCGTCGCCAGGCGCAGCTCTATCCGCCAGGTGCGCTGCCTGACACCCAACTGGAAAACCGCTGCACCCGCTGCGGCGACTGCGCGCGCGCCTGCCCCGAAGGGATTATCACGGCCGGCCAAGGCGGTTTTCCGGTACTGGACATGAAGCGCGGCGGCTGCAGTTTTTGCGGCCAGTGCCAAGCGGCCTGCCCAAGCGGCGCCCTGAGCCGGCAAGCGGCCCATAGCCTGCCGTGGCAGGCGCTCATCGCTAAAAATTGCCTCGCCGCACAACAGATCGAATGCCGGGTGTGCGGTGAAAGCTGCGATGCGGATGCCATCCGCTTCGAGCTGGCCATAGGCCAGGCACCACGCCCGCTGCTAGCACTTGAAGCCTGCACCGGTTGCGGCGAATGCGTCCGCGCCTGCCCGGCCGCCGCCATCACGCTCGCCCCCACTCCCCATAAGGACAAACAGCCATGAATGTTTCCGGCGTTGCCGTGCGCTGCACTCCAGAAAAACGCCATGCGGTATGTGCCGCCTTCGAAGCCATGGACGGCGTGGAAATCCATGCCGCCACCGACGATGGTCGTGTGGTCGTAGTCATCGACAAGGACAACACGCGCGAGGCGGCCGATGCCTATGTCGCGCTGCACGACGTCGATGGCGTACTCAATGTGTCTCTCGTTTACGCCTACGCGGACGAGGGCGATATCCCCAGCTTGTTTAATCAGGAAAAATCACAATGACCCTAAATCGACGCGATTTCATCAAGGCCAATGCCGCAACAGCGGCGGCAACCGCCATCGCGGTACAGATGCCGATGCTGGCGGGTAGCGCCCAGGCGGCCGCTGCTGGCGACATCAAGTGGGACAAGGCTGCCTGCCGTTTTTGCGGCACCGGCTGCTCGGTGCTGGTCGGGGTCAAGGGCGGCCGCGTGGTGGCCACCCAGGGTGACCCGGATGCGCCGGTCAACCGTGGCCTGAACTGTATCAAGGGTTATTTCCTGTCCAAGATCATGTACGGCCAGGACCGGCTGCAAAAACCGCTACTACGCATGACGAACGGCAAATACGACAAGAACGGCAAGTTCACGCCGATCTCGTGGAAGCAGGCCTTCGACATCATGGAGCTGAAGTACAAGGAAGCGCTGAAAACGCAGGGGCCGGACTCCATCGCCATGTTCGGCTCGGGCCAATGGACGATCTGGGAAGGCTATGTCGCATCCAAGTTCATGAAGGCCGGTCTGCGCAGCAACAACCTCGACCCTAACGCGCGCCACTGCATGGCCTCGGCCGTGGTCGGTTTCATGCGCACCTTCAATATGGACGAGCCTATGGGCTGCTACGACGACATCGAAAAAGCCGATGCCTTCGTACTGTGGGGCTCGAATATGGCCGAGATGCACCCGATCTTGTGGAGCCGCATCACCGACCGTCGCCTGTCCAGCAAGAACAGCGAAGTGCATGTGCTGTCGACTTACCAGCACCGCAGCTTCGAGCTGGCCGACAACAAGATGGTGTTCGCGCCGCAAAGCGATCTGGCCATTCTCAACTACATCGCCAACCACATCATCAGTAGCGGCCGCGTCAATCAGGACTTCATCAACAAGCACGTCGCTTTCATGAAGGGCGACACCGATATCGGTTACGGCCTGCGCCCGACCCATCCGCTGGAGAAAAAGGCCAAGAACGCCAACTCCGGCAAGATGTCGCCTATCGATTTTGCCGCCTACAAGAAGTTCGTATCCAGCTACACGCTGGAGTACACCGCCAAAATTTCCGGCGTGCCGGCTGCCAATCTGAAAAAGCTGGCCGAAACCTATGCCGACCCGAAAAAGAAGGTGGTCAGCTTCTGGACCATGGGCTTTAACCAGCACACCCGCGGCACCTGGGCCAACAATCTGGTCTACAACATCCACCTGTTGACCGGAAAAATCTCGCAGCCCGGCTGCGGCCCGTTCTCGCTCACCGGCCAGCCTTCGGCCTGCGGCACCGCGCGCGAAGTGGGCACCTTCGCCCACCGCCTGCCGGCCGATATGGTGGTCACCAACCCCGAGCACCGCAAGACTGCAGAGAACATCTGGAAACTGCCGGACGGCACCATTCCGGCCAAAGTCGGCCTGCACGCGGTCGCGATGGCGCGCGCGCTAAAAGACAGCAAGATCAAGGTCTACTGGCAGCAGTGCAACAACAATATGCAGGCCGGCCCCAATATCAATGAAGAGTTGTACCCAGGCTGGCGCAACCCGAACGCCTTCGTCATCGTGTCCGACCCCTATCCGACCGCCTCGACCCAGGCGGCCGACCTGATCCTGCCGACGGCGATGTGGGTGGAGAAGGAAGGCGCTTACGGCAATGCCGAGCGCCGCACCCAGTTCTGGCGCCAGCAGGTGGCGGCACCGGGCGAAGCCAAGAGCGATATGTGGCAGATCATGGAGTTCTCCAAGCGCTTCAAGATGGAGGAAGTGTGGCCGGCGGCCTTGCTGGCCAAGAAGCCGGAGTACCGTGGCAAGACCCTGTACGACGTGCTGTACGGCCAGCCGCATATCAAGCGCTTTACCCTGGCCGAAGTCGAGAAGGTCAACGGCAAGGGCTATATGAACGACGAGTCGAAACACTTCGGCTTTTACGTGCAAAAAGGCCTGTTCGAGGACTACGCGGCTTTCGGTCGCGGCCATGCGCATGACCTTGCCCCGTTTGACACCTACCACAAGGCGCGCGGCCTGCGCTGGCCGGTGGTGGGCGGCAAGGAAACGCTGTGGCGCTACCGTGAAGGCTTCGACCCGTATGTGAAAAAGGGCGAGAACTTCAGCTTCTACGGCTACAAGGACAAGAAGGCACGCATCATCGCGCTGCCGTACGAGCCGGCGGCGGAAAGCCCGGACAAGGACTTCGATCTGTGGCTGTGTACCGGCCGCGTGCTGGAGCACTGGCATACCGGCACCATGACGCGGCGCGTGCCCGAGCTGTACCGCGCGGTACCGGATGCCCAGCTGTTCATGCACCCGGACGACGCGGCACGGCGCGGCATCAAGCGTGGCCAGCAGGTGAAGATCCAGTCGCGCCGCGGCGAGATCCAGCTCTCGGTGGAAACCCGCGGCCGCAACAAGCCGCCCAAGGGTCTGGTGTTCGTGCCTTTCTTCGATGAAGGCCGCCTGATCAACAAGCTGACACTGGACGCGACTTGCCCGCTCTCGAAAGAGACCGACTACAAGAAATGCGCCGTGCGCGTGGTCAAGCTCTGATGAGCAAGCAGGCCAAACCGGTCAGCGGCAAGCTCGCCAACCCTGTGCGCCGGCTGTTCATGTCCGGCTCGCTGGGCGTGGCCTGCGCCGCCGGCATGGTGGGCGCAGGTCTGGCCAGCTATGGCACGCAGGTGCAAAGCGCCCCGGCCGATGCCCTGCGTCCGCCCGGCGCCTTGCCCGAGGCCGATTTTTTATCGGCCTGCGTGCGCTGCGGCCTGTGCGTGCGCGATTGTCCGTACGACACGCTCAAGCTGGCGCCGCTGGGTGCAGGCCTGGGCGTGGGCACGCCCTACTTCAAGGCACGCCACATCCCCTGCGAGATGTGCAGCGACATTCCATGCCTGCAGCACTGCCCGACCGGCGCGCTCGACCCTCGGCTTAGCGACATCAATCAGGCGCGCATGGGCCTGGCCGTGCTGCTGGACCAGGAGACTTGCCTCAACTTTCTTGGCCTGCGCTGTGACGTCTGTTACCGCGTCTGCCCGGCGATAGACGAGGCGATCACGCTGGAAAAGCAGCGCAACCCGCGCTCGGACCGCCACGGCATGCTGCTGCCTACCGTGCATTCGGCGCACTGCACCGGCTGCGGCAAGTGCGAGCACGCCTGCGTTCTGGAAGAGGCGGCGATCAAGGTGCTGCCACTGGCGCAAGCCAAGGGCAAGCTGGGCGCGCACTACCGCTTGGGCTGGGAGCAAAAGGCCGGCAACCACGGCCAATCGCTGTTGGGCGAGGATATGGTCGAACTGCCGGTGCGCGGACTGGAGACCAGCGCCGGGTCGACCTGGACGCCGCCGCCACTGGATGGGGAGTGGAAACCATGAAGCGAAGCTTTTTGCTGCGGGAACGCTTTTTGATCCTGCGTCGCCTCAGCCAGGCCGCCATCCTGTTGCTGTTTGCCTTCTCGGGCAGCCTGTCCGGCTATCTGGGCGGGCTGTGGCTGCTCAAGGGCAACCTCAGTGCCAGCCTGGTGGCCGACACCGTGCCGCTGAATGACCCGTTCGTGCTGGCCCAGTCGCTGGCGGCCGGCCATTTGCCCGAACTGACCGCCGTGATCGGCGCCGCCATCGTCATCGCCTTCTATCTGCTAGCCGGCGGTCGCAGCTTCTGCGCCTGGGTGTGTCCGGTCAATGCCGTCACCGACAGCGCCTTGTGGCTGAGACGCCGTGCCGGCATCAAGGGCGGGCATGCGCCGGCCAAAAGCCTGCGCCTGTGGCTATTGGGCTCGGTGCTGCTGTTTAGCGCCATCAGCGGCTCCTTGCTGTGGGAGCTGGTCAATCCGGTCTCGCTATTGCAGCGCGAGCTGATTTTCGGCACCGGTCTGTCGCTGGTGCTGGTGGCCGCCATCTTCGTCTACGACCTGACCATCGCCCAGCGCGGCTGGTGCGGCCATATCTGCCCGATGGGTGCCGCCTACGGCCTGCTGGGCAAGGGCGCGCTGCTGCGCATACGCGCCGACAAGCGCGCGGCCTGCGACGACTGCATGGACTGCTTCAAGGTCTGCCCCGAACCCCAGGTACTCAAGCCCGTCCTCAAAGGCGAAGGCACATCCATTATCCGAAGCGGCGCCTGCAGCAACTGCGGTCGCTGCATCGACGTCTGCGAGCAGCAGGTGTTCCGCTTCGGCCACCGTTTTGAAATCAGGAGTCAGAAACCGTGAATAAACTCTCCCGTCTGGCGTTAATCGCCGCGCTTTGTGCCCTGCTGTTCCCTGCCGGTTTTGCCGCCCACGCAGCCCCGGCCGATGCGCCACTGGAAGCCCGTGCCGAACTGGGCAATAGCAAGGCCGATATGTACAAGCCGATCAAGGACACCAAGCGCATCGTGCGTGACTATGTGCAGCAGCCGCCGCTGGTGCCGCACGATGTCAGCCGCTACGAGATCAGCAAGAACTTCAACAAGTGCATGGACTGCCACTCGTCCAGCCGTTACGTGGAAATGAACACCACGCGCGTGCCGGTCACCCACTTCAAGAGCCGTTCCGGCCAGGAACTATCCAATCTGTCGCCAGCGCGCTACTTCTGCACCCAGTGCCATGTCCCTCAGGTCGATGCCAAGCCGCTGGTTGGCAACACCTTCAAGAAATAAGCCCGGAGAACACCATGAGTGAAGTCAAACCCAAGCTGCACCAGCGCGCATGGCAGTGGTTCAAGAAAACCGGCCCGTGGACGGTGCTCGGCCTGTTCGTGGCCGGCATTATTTTCTGGGGCGGTTTCAATACCGTGATGGAAGCGACCAACCAGGAGTCCTTCTGCATTTCCTGCCACGAGATGAAGAACAATGTCTACGAGGAATACAAGGAAACCATCCATTACAACAACCGCTCGGGCGTGCGCGCCACCTGCCCGGATTGCCATGTGCCCAAGGACTTCGTCCACAAGATGATACGCAAGGCACAGGCGTCCAAAGAGGTGTGGGGCAAGCTCACCGGCTCCATCGATACGCCGGAGAAGTTCGAAGCCAACCGCCTGCGTCTGGCCCAGAACGAGTGGGCGCGGATGAAGGCGTCCGACTCGCGCGAATGCCGCAACTGCCACAATTTCGAGTTTATGGACACCAGCGTGCAAGGCACGCGCTCGGCGCTCAAGCATGAAGAAGCGCAAGCCGCCGGCCAGACCTGCATCGACTGCCATAAGGGCATCGCCCACCGCATGCCACCGGTCGATCAGGGCATAGGCCAGCAGAACGAAGGTGGCGCACAGATCCACGCAGACAACGCAGAGTAAGAATCCAGCCGGACTGCCCGTCCGGCCGGTTTTTCTCTTTAAATGCAAGCATATAGCTATTTTCTAATGTAAAATCCTCCCCTTTTTTTGGTGCCCGTTTACGCATGTTTGAAACCATAGATCTTGGCTGCCGCAAAGGCCGGCGCACGCTTTTTTCCGGACTGGGCTTTAGCCTGGGCGCCGGCGAAGTGCTGCACCTTGCCGGCAGCAATGGTTGCGGCAAGACCAGCTTGCTGCGCCAGATCGCCGGTTTCGCGCCCTTGCAAAGCGGGCAACTGCGCTGGCAAGGCCAGGCGGTCGATGCGCGCAGCCACGCCTGGCGCGCCCGCCTCGCCTGGTGCACGCACCAGCCGGCACTCAAGGACGCCTTAAGCGTGGGCGAAAATATCCGCACCAGCTTGCGTCTGGCCGGTGTGCAACTGGACGACGACGCCATACGGGAGACGCTTGCGCAGTGGCAGGTGGCCGAGCAATGGCCGCTGGCCGCGCGCCTATTGTCGCAAGGCCAGCGCCGGCGTCTGGCACTGGCCAGCCTCACCCTGCTGGCTCGTCCGCTCTGGCTGCTGGACGAGCCCTTCAACGCGCTGGATGACACCGCCTGCCGCCGGCTATGGCAGGCCATACACCGCCATGCGGCAGCGGGCGGGCGTGTACTGTTCACCCATCACGCGGCCGTCACCGGCGTGCGGGTGCTGGCGCTGGAGGACTTCGCCTGATGAGTCTGGCGCTGGTTTTATTCAAACGCGAATGCGCGCTGGTGCTGCGCAAGCCTGGCGACGCGCTGTCCGCGCTGTTTTTCTTTGTGCTGTGCGCCACCTTGTTCGCGCTGTCGATCAATCCAGAACCGCAACTATTGCGGGCGCTGGGGCCGGGGGCGTTATGGGTGTGCGCCCTGCTCTCTTCGCTGATCGTGGTGGGCGAGCTGTTCGAAGGTGACTGGCGCGATGGCACGCTGGAGCAGTTGCTGCTCAGCCCCCTGCCTCTGCCGGCGATGGTCGCGGCCAAGGCTTTGGCACGCTGGCTGGGCTCGGCCTTGCCGCTGGTGCTGGTATCGCCGCTTCTGGGCCTGCAGTTCGAGCTGTCCGGCAGCGCGCTGCTACTGCTGCCGCTGACACTACTGCTTGGCACGCTGGCGCTGGTCTTTGTCGGCAGCATAGGCGCCGCACTGACGCTGGGCCTGCGTAGCGGCAGCATGCTGCTGTCGCTGCTGTTGCTGCCCTTGTATATCCCGGTGCTGATTTTCGGCGCGCTGGCGGTGGCCGGCGCACAAAGCGGCAGCGGCTTTGAGGCCGAACTGTCCATCCTCGCGGCGCTTTGCCTGCTATCGGTGTTTTTTGCCCCGTTTGCCAGTGCCGCCTGTCTTGAACTTGCCTGCGAATAGCACACACCATGAAGATCAACTGGTTCTATTTCTCCTCGCCGCCCCGCTTTTACGCGCTGGCCGGCCGTCTGTCGCCGCTGTTTTTTGCGCTGGCGCTGCTACTGACCACGCTTGGCCTGTATCTGGGCTTTTTCGTCGCACCGACCGACTTCCAGCAAGGCGAGGGCTACCGCATTATTTTCGTGCATGTACCGGTGTCGTGGATGTCGATGTTCATCTATCTGGTGATCGCCTTCTGGAGCGCGATGGGCCTGGTGATGAAGACCCGCATCTCCATGGTGATGGCCCAGGCACTGGTGCCCACCGGCGCACTGTTTACCTTTTTGTCGCTGTGGACCGGGGCGCTGTGGGGCAAGCCGATGTGGGGCGCCTGGTGGGTGTGGGATGCACGGCTGACTTCGGAGCTGATTCTCTTATTCCTGTATCTGGCACTGATGGCACTGCGTGCCGCCATTGACGACGAGCGCCGCGCCGACCGTGCCTGTGCGCTGTTTGCGCTGGTCGGCGTGGTCAATGTGCCGGTGATCTATTTCTCGGTCAAATGGTGGAACACCCTGCATCAGGGGGCATCGGTCAGCCTGACGCGCGCCCCGTCCATGGCTTCTACCATGCTCGCAGGCATGCTGGTGATGGCGCTGGCCGCCTGGGCCTACACCATCGCCACCTCGCTCAAGCGTGCGCGCACTTTGCTGCTGGAGCGTGAAGGCGACAGCGAATGGGCCAGACGACAGCTCGCGGGAGACGCACGATGAACTGGGACAGCGTTTCCGCCTTTTTGCATATGGGTGGCTACGGCCTGTATGTCTGGGGCTCGTTCGGCGTGACCTTGCTGCTGCTGGCACTGGAAACGGCTTTGCTGTCGCGCCGTGCGCGGCGCGTGGCAGATGAAATCCGCCAGCAGACAAAAGCGGCACGACCCGCGCTCAAGCCCCGCCACACAGGACAAGACTGATGCATCCACAAAGAAAAAAACGCCTGCTGCTGGTCGTGGCGGCTCTCGCCATCATCGGCATCGCCAGCGCGCTGATCCTCAATGCCTTTCGCAGCAATCTGGTGTTTTTCCATACCCCGACCGAGGTGGCAACCAAGCAAGTCGCCACCGATCGCACCTTGCGCATCGGCGGCCTGGTAGTGCCTGGCAGCATCGAGCGCAGCGCCGGCGGCTTGCAGGTCAGCTTTGCCGTAAGCGATAAGGTGCATAGTGTGCCGGTGCGCTATCAGGGCATCCTGCCCGACCTTTTTAACGAGGGCAAAGGCACGGTGGTGCAAGGCGTGCTGGGGGCAGATGGTGTATTCCAGGCCTCGCAAGTGCTGGCCAAGCATGACGAAAACTATATGCCGCCCGAGGCCGCCGATGCGCTCGAACGCGCAGGCCAGACGGTGGAGCAGCCATGATGGCCATGCTGCCCGAACTGGGCCTGTTTAGTCTGATTGCCGCCGTCGTGCTGTCGCTCTTGTCCGGCGCCCTGCTGTTTACGGCTGCGGCGCTCAACGACAGCCGGCTGATGGCGGCGGCACGCCCGCTGGCGTTCGCGCTCAGCACTCTGGTGCTGCTGTCGTTTGCCTGCCTGACTGCGCTGTTTTTGCTCAACGATTTTTCGGTCGGCTATGTCGCCCAGCATTCCAGTACCCTGCTGCCCACGGTCTACCGCGTGGCTGCGGTCTGGGGCGGGCATGAAGGCTCGCTGCTGCTGTGGCTGCTCTTGCTCTGCCTGTGGACGCTGGCGGTGGCGCTGTCTTCGCGCGCGCTGGACCCGGCACTGCTCGCCCGCGTAATCGCGGTGATGAGCTGGATTGCCGGCAGCTTCGGCCTGTTTCTGCTGCTGACTTCCAGCCCGTTTACCCGGCTGGATATTCCGGCGCTGGAAGGGCGCGAACTGAACCCCATGCTGCAGGACCCGGGGCTGGTGATCCACCCGCCCCTGCTTTATATGGGCTATGTCGGTTTCTCGGTCGCCTTTGCCATGGCTATAGGCGGGCTGATGTCCGGCCGCATCGATGCGGCCTGGGCACGCTGGTCGCGGCCGTGGACCACCTTTGCCTGGGTCAACCTGACGCTGGGCATCGCCATCGGCAGCCTGTGGGCCTATTACGAGCTGGGCTGGGGCGGCTGGTGGTTCTGGGATCCGGTGGAAAACGCGTCCTTTATGCCGTGGCTGGCCGGCACCGCGCTGATGCACTCGCTGGCCGCCACCGACAAGCGCGGCGTGTTCAAAAGCTGGACCGTGCTTCTGGCCATCCTCACTTTTTCGCTATCGCTGCTGGGCACTTTTCTGGTGCGCTCGGGCGTATTGTCCTCGGTCCACGCCTTCGCATCCGACCCGTCACGCGGCCTGTTCATTCTGGTACTGACGGCGCTGGTGGTTGGCGCCTCGCTTTTGCTGTTTGCCCTCAAGGCGCCGGCACTGCAAAGCCATGCCCGCTTCGAGCCGTTGTCACGCGAGTCGCTGCTACTAGCCAATAATGTGCTGCTATGCGTAGCCACCGGCTCGGTGCTGCTGGGCACGCTCTACCCCTTGATTATCGACGCGCTGGATCTGGGCAAACTCTCGGTCGGCCCGCCCTACTTCAATGCGGTATTCGTGCCGCTGATGCTGCCGCTGCTGTTCGTGCTGGGCGTGGGGCCGGTGACGCGCTGGAAGGCGCATGCACTGGCCGAAATCACCCGGCGTCTGGGCTGGGTGCTGCTCGTCTCGTGCTTGCTGGCCGTGCTGTGGGTCTGGGGCGTGGGCAAAGTGTCGGCCCTAGCCGTCATCGGTGTGGCGCTGGCGCTATGGATTACGCTGTCGGCCTTGCTTGATCTGGCAAGCCGTCTGCGCAAAGGCCAGCGCCCTGCGCTTGCCGTCTGGGGCATGCATCTGGCGCATATCGGCGTCGCTATCGCCGTGATCGGCATCACCCTGACCTCGGGCTACGAGAGCGAACGCGATGTAGCGCTAGCCCCGGGCGAACACGCCACGCTGGCCGGCTACCGCTTTACCCTGCTAAGGGCGGGTCCGCTAGAAGGCCCGAATTATCTGGGCGAGCAAGCCAGCATCGCTGTCAGCCGCAATGGCAAGGCGGTGGCCACGCTCAAGCCGGAAAAGCGCGTTTACCTGTCCATGCCCGGCATGCCGATGACCGAAGCGGCCATCCACGACGGCCTGCTCGCCCATGTTTATGTGGCACTGGCCGACAAGATAGGCGACACGGCCTGGGGCATACGCCTCTATCACAAGCCCTTTGTCGGCTGGATCTGGTATGGCGGCCTCTTGATGGCAGTGGGCGGACTGATCGCGGTGGCAGACCGGCGCTATCGTCCGGGCAAAAGGAAAGCACAATGAAAAAACAATGGATATGGGCCCTGCCGCTGGCGGTGTTTGTGGTGATGGTCGGATTTTTTGCCGCCAGTCTGGACAAAGACCCGCGCGAACTGCCCTCGCAGCGGCTGGACAAGCCGGCCCCCGCCTTCACCCTGCCCCTGCTGGAGAATCCGCAGGCCAGCTTTTCGCCGGCGCAGATGCACGGCCAAGTGTGGCTGCTTAATGTGTGGGCATCCTGGTGTGCTGCCTGCCGTAGCGAACATGCGCTGATCGGCCAGCTAGCCAAGCAGTTGCCTGTTGTCGGCCTGAACCAGCAGGATGAGGCCGGTGCCGCCCGTGCATGGCTCGCCGAACTGGGCAACCCGTATCTGGCCACCCCGACCGATGACGATGGCCGGGTCAGCATCGATTACGGCGTCTACGGCGTGCCCGAGACTTTCGTCATCGACAAGCAGGGCGTGATCCGTTACCGCCATCTGGGCCCGGTGACCGAGCAGAGCATCAACGACGTCCTGCTGCCACTGATACGGAAGCTGCAGGCATGAAGCGCACCCGCCATACCCTGCTCTGGCTGCAGACCCTGGTCGCCATGCTGTTGCTGGTCTGCACCACGCTGGCACTCGCCGCAACACCGGCGCTCAGCCCGGACGAGGCTGCTGTTGATGCACGCCTGAAGGCCATTTCGCGCGAACTGCGTTGCCTGGTGTGCCAGAACGAAACGCTGGCCGACTCCAATGCCAAGCTGGCGCAAAACCTCAGGCGCGAAGTGCGCAAGCTGATCGCCGACGGCCATAGCGACAGCGAAGTCATCAGCTTCCTCACCGAGCGCTATGGCGATTTCGTGCGCTACCGCCCGCCATTCAAGCCGCTGACCTGGCTGCTGTGGCTGGGACCGTTTGTCCTCTTGGGCTGCGGTGCACTGATGCTCAGGCATATTGTGCAGCGGCAAAAACAGCAAGATGCCCCGCCGCCGGATGCCGCGACCGCCGCGCGCATCAACGCCCTGCTGGCCCAACAGAACAAGGACACCCTGGCATGACTGCCTTTTTGCTTGCCGTACTGGGCTTAAGCCTGCTTATCGCGCTGGCCTTTGTCTGGCCTTTATGGCGCCCGCCCAAACACTGCGGCGCCGATCTGCGCCCCGTACAGGATGATGACTGGCTGATGCTGGAACAGCAGCGCGCCAATGGTGAACTGAATGAGGCTCAAGCTGCGGCGCTGCGCCAGGATCTGGCCCGACGCGTGGCCGAAGAAGAAAAAGCCGCCCCGGCTCTGGCGTCGGCCGCATCCGGCCACCTCGCACCTGTCTTGCTGGGCACGGCACTATGCCTGACCCTGACGCTATCGGCGGCGACCTATGCCTATCTGGGGCGCTTCGATATGGTGAACGGCGTGCAGCCGGAAAGCCCGATGCAGGCCGATGATATGGTGCACAAGCTGGCGGCGCGACTGGCGGCCAATCCGGATGACAAGGCCGGCTGGGCCATGCTGGCGCACAGTTACTATGTGCTGGGCGACTACGATGCGGCAGTGGACGCCTTTGCCCGCATCGAACCCTCGCTGGATGAGGAACCCAATTTGCTGGCCGAATACGGCATGGCGCTGGTGATGGCACCGGCGGGCAAGCAGCCGCATCCGCCACTAGCCATTTTGCAGCGCGCCATCGCCCATAACCCGGACGACAGTGCCTTGCATGTGTTTATTGCGCAAACCCTGATGGAAGCCAAAGACACGGCGCGTGCGCTTGCGCATCTGGACCAGGCACGCCAACTGGAAACGGGCGATCCCGAACGGCTGCGCTTTATCGACATGATGAGCGAGGCTGCGCGCGAGCAGGCCGCACATAGCAATAACAAGGTCCGGCCATGAATCCCCCCAGACTGATAGACGGTTTCGGGCGCAGCATCGACTATCTGCGCGTCTCCGTCACCGACCGCTGCGACTTGCGCTGCACTTACTGCCTGCCCGAAGGCTTCAAGGGCTTCGAAGAGCCAGAGCACTGGCTCAGCCACGCAGAAATGGCGCGCTTGGTGCGGCTGTTTGTCGGGCTGGGCGTAGCCAAAGTCAGACTGACCGGCGGCGAACCGTTGCTGCGCCGCGGCCTGAGCACCTTGGTCAAAGAGATTGCCGCCATCGCGAACTTGCGTGATTTGTCGCTGTCCACCAATGCCACCCAGCTGACACGTCACGCGGCCGCGCTGAAACAGGCAGGCGTGCAGCGCCTGAATGTCAGCCTGGACACGCTGAGCAAGGCCTGTTTTGCCAGCATCACCGGACGCGACAAGCTGGATCAGGTGCTGGCAGGCCTGACCGCCGCCCGCGCAGCTGGCTTTGCCCCGATCAAGCTCAATATGGTGGTGCAGGCCGGGGTGAATGACCGCGACGTCGACACCATGGTGCATTACGCGCTGGAAAACGGCTTTGTGCTGCGTCTGATCGAGACCATGCCCATAGGCGCGACCGGTCAGGCGGCTGCCTATCTGGACCTAAGCGCACTGGGCGAGCGCGTGGCGGCCGAATTTGGCCTGAGCCCAGAAAGCAATAGCGGCAACCGCGCACCGGCGCGCTACTGGCGCGACGCCGCTGGTCAGCTGAGCTTCGGCGTGATTACGCCGGTCTCGCAGCATTTTTGCGAGGCGTGCAACCGCGTGCGTCTGGGCGTGGATGGCACGCTCTATCTGTGCCTGGGTCAGAACGACAAGCTGGAACTGGGGCGCATGCTGCGTGCGGGTGCCGATGATGCGACACTTAGCGCCGCCATTATTGATGCCATCGCCCGCAAGCCCGAACGCCACCACTTTAACGAAACGCCGGATCAGGTCGTGCGCTTTATGTCGCAAACCGGCGGCTAACAAGGAAATATATGCTGTATCCGCGTCAATGGAATCTGCTCTTTATCGCCTGGCTGATCGCGCTCGCATCCACGCTGGGCGCGCTGTTTTTCAGCGAAATCGTCGGCATCGAACCTTGCGTGCTGTGCTGGTATCAGCGCATCGCCATGTTCCCGCTGGTATTGATTCTGGGCCAGGGTCTGGCCAAACCGGATGCTGCAGCCATCCGCTATGCGCTGCCGCTGGGCATCATCGGCGCTCTGGCTGCCTTCTATCACAACCTGCTCTACGCCGGCGTGATCCCGCAGGATCTGCAACCCTGCGGCCAGGGCAGCACGTCCTGCGCCCAGATCGACCTGCAGCTGTTCGGCTTTATCACCCTGCCGCTGTTATCGCTGCTGGCCTTTGCCGCCATCAACACCTTATTGTTTATTGCCTCGAAAGCACCACGAAATGAAAAATAAATCCATCCTGCTGGCCAGCGTACTGCTGGCACTGCTTGCCTTCTTTGGCGCTGCCCGCTTTTACCAGTCGCAGCAAGCCGAAAACATGGCGGCCCTGGGCAGCGTCAACAACGAACAGCTAGTACGCGCCCATGCGCCGGTACTCGGCCCCGAAGACGCCAAGGTCACCATCGTCGAATTTACCGATCCGGCCTGCGAGACCTGCGCTGCGTTTTCGCCGCTGGTCAAAGGCATGGTCGAACAG
Organism: Aquitalea sp. S1-19; assembly: GCF_024343515.1. Classification (NCBI taxonomy): domain Bacteria; kingdom Pseudomonadati; phylum Pseudomonadota; class Betaproteobacteria; order Neisseriales; family Chromobacteriaceae; genus Aquitalea; species Aquitalea sp. S1-19. The sequence continues at coordinate 18,558 of NZ_RJTZ01000059.1, forward strand.
TATCCGGGGCAGGTGAAAGTGGTGATCCGCTACGCCGCCCTGCACCACGGCGCCGACCAGATCGTGCGCATGCTGGAAGCGGCCCGCCTGCAAAAGCCTTACTGGCCGCTGCTGGAAACCCTGTATCAGAACCAGGCTTACTGGGCTCAAAACCATCAGGCCGACGCCAACAAGGTGGCCGCCATCTTCATGCATGAGGGGGTGGACATGACACGTCTGGCGCAGGATATGAATTCGCCGGCCATCACCGCCATCGTGCAGCAGGACGAGGCCGACCGTCAGGCGCTGAAAGTCGACATGACGCCGGGGCTGTTCGTCAACGGCAAGCCGCTGACCGAATTCGGCGTCGGCCAGTTCAAGGCACTGGTGGCCGGTGAAGTGGCGCGCAGCTACGGCCAGCAGTAAACATCACGACGGCCGTGACGAAAGCCTGTCGCGGCCGTCAACTCCACCCTATTCCCTGCCCGTTTGCCACAGAGTATGGCTTAGCACTCAATACACGCCTTGGCATACGAGGCGCGTTCGATTTCCAGCACCTCTACACACAGTTGCACCTCGACACCATCAGGCCAGCACTGCTGCTGCAACACCTGCAGCAAGCAGGCGGACAAGGCCTGCCGGGTAGCGGGTGAGCGCCCATCAAGAATGGACAATCTGGCGTGCACGAATGCGCGCGGCGCTAGCGAAACACCGATCAGAAAGGCATCCATCCTCTGTGCCCGGCTCTTGATGTCGCGCTCTTCAAACTGGCCACAGGCCAGCAGTGCCTGATTCATCGCCAACAGCAGCGCGCCGGTATCCAGTGCCGACAAATTGTCCGAATATTCGATATTCAGGTGGGGCATAACGACTCCTTTAACACAAAAACGATCAGCTTTTTACCGGCACCGGCATCCGCATTGCCGCCTGCGGCTTTTTCTGGCTGACCAGCACCCCACCGAACACCAGCGCACATGCCAGCCACTGTGACAGGTTCAGCATTTCGCCCAGAATCAGCCAGGCCAGCGCCACCGAAAACACCGGAATCAGGTTGATAAAGGAAGCCGCGCGCGCCACATCGACCTTGCTCACCGCCCAGGTATACAGACCATAGCCGCCCAGCGTGATGCAGGCCCCCAGATACACCACCCATACACTAGGCCAGAGCGGCAGCGTATCCGGCCACTGCCCCCACGGCGTCAGCATGCCGATGCCGAACCATAGCGAGCCCATCAGCGCCTGCACCCCGGTCAGCAGCAGCGCCGAATAGCGCGGTGACAGCTTCTTGGCGATCAGCATATAGCCGGCACCACACACCATGGCCAGAAACTCCAGCGCATTACCAAGCAAGGGATTGGGCGCGTCGGCACTGCTGCTGGCGCCCACCGTCAGCCACACCACGCCGGCAAACGACACCACCATGCCGGCCCACACCTGACGGCCATGGCGCTCGGCCAGAAACAGCATGGCACCGGCCGTCACCAGAATCGGCAGCGTGGCGGTGATCACCGCTGCCTGCGAGGCACTGGTCAGCATCAAAGCCTTAGCTTCGAATAAAAAGTACAGACAAGGCTCGGCCAGTCCCAGCCCCAGCAGCCATTTCCAGTCACCCGCCTGATAGCGCCAGCGCTTGCCGGCACGCAAGATCAGCGGCAGCACGCATAGCGACGCGATCACCATGCGCGCAAAAAGCACGAATACCGGGTCGAACACGGCAAAGACATACTTGAGGGCAATAAAGGAACTGGCCCATAACAGCATGGCCAGTGTCAGGGCAAGATAGGGCAGCATGGCAGGCAGGCTTCACAAAATTTTAAACAGCATTATCTACCCTTAATGCATATTTAAACAAGCTAACACCACGCCCCATAAAAAAAACGAGCCTGAGGCTCGTTTTTCATCATGCAACAGCAAACGTGCTTAACGCAGGATCTGCACCGACTTCACATCGACTTCCACCCCGCTGATTTCCTTGTCCACCTTGCCGCTCAGGCGCACGCGGGT
>NZ_RJTZ01000006.1:0-55453 GCF_024343515.1 Aquitalea sp. S1-19
CCAGTGACATCCAGCAAAAAACCGTCGTGTTCGCCAAGGGCGCGACCAGCACCAACATCAAGGATCAGCTCAAGGGCTACCAGACTATCGACTACCAACTGCACGCGCGCGCCGGGCAACAGATGCGCGTCGACTTCGCGCCGAGCAACAGCTCAGCCTACTTCAACCTGCTGCCACCAGGCTCGGATGAAGCACTGTTTGTCGGCTCGACACTGGGCAACCACTACAGCGGCGTGCTTCCCGCCGACGGCGTCTACACGATACGCGTCTACCTGATGCGCAATGCCGCGCGACGCAATGAAACGGCCCGCTACACGCTCAAGGTCGGCATAGAAGCAAGCGCACATAAGGCCACGTCAACTGCCTTCGACAAGACACTGAACCTGCAAGGCGTCAATTTTCATGTGATGGCAACCAACGAGGGCTCGCTCAACCAGCTCACTATCACCCCGTCCGGACTTTCAGGCAGCAATACGCCCATCAAGCGTGAAATAGACGGCAGCGTGAGCGGCGCCGAAGTGGCTGACCTCAATGCCGACGGCTCGCCCGAAGTTTATGTTTACGTCAATTCGGCCGGCAGCGGCAGCTACGGTTCACTGGTCGGCTACGCCGTCAATCGTAAAAAATCGCTGAGCGAGATCCATCTGCCCGACCTCTCTACCGACAAGAAACTGTCACAAGGCTATCAGGGGCATGATGCATTTGCGGTTGGCGAGGGGCGCTTGCTACGCCGCTTCCCGGTCTATCGGGACGGAGATATCAATGCCAAGCCAACTGGCGGCATGCGCCAGATCCAGTACCGTCTGGTGCCAGGCGAAGCGGGTTGGCAATTGAAAATGGACAAGGTAGTAACGTACTGAAAGCGTCAAGAGAGGCGGTTTTAAAGCAAGAAGGGGCCGCCATCCGGCGGCCCCTTACAAGCGTGCATCAATAAATAAAGCGCGCCTTCAGGTTTCCCAGCATAAAGGTGTCGACGATAGACTCGGCACGTTCACGCGCACCGCCGCGCTTATGGCCTTTTCTGGCCACGATCAGCTCGTTCTTCATCGAGTGCTCCCAGCCGACCAGCTCGGTGACGGTAAGCTGGTAGCCGTGCGATTCCAACAGCAGACAGCGCAATACATTGGTCAGCTGGCTGCCGAACTCGCGGGTATGGATGCCGTGGCGCACGAGCTCGGCCAATGGCGTACCCGCCAGCAGCTTGGCCTTCACCTGACGCAGTTCGGCGGCAACTTCGGCCTGGCAGCACGGCACCAGCACGATGAACTGGGCATCCTTTTCCAGCGCGAAGCGGATCGCGTCGTCGGTGGCGGTATTGCAGGCGTGCAAGGCGGTGACGATATCGACCTGTTTGCCTATGGCCGAGTCCGAAATCGATTCGGCCACGGTCTCGTTGATAAAGCGCATGCGCGCAAACCCCAGACGCTCGGCCAGCGCCGCCGTGGTTTTCACCAGCTCGTCGCGCGTCTCGATACCGATCACCTCGCCCACATTCAGGGCCTTGAGCACCAGATCGTAAAGAATAAAGCCCAGATAAGACTTGCCGGCACCATGGTCGACAATGGTCACGTCGCCCTTCTGTTCGACCACTTCGCGGATCAGGGGCTCGATAAACTGCACCAGATGGTAGACCTGCTTGAGCTTGCGGCGGCTGTCCTGGTTCAGCTTGCCATCGCGGGTCAGGATATGCAGCTCTTTCAATAATTCAAGCGACTGTTCGGGCTTGATTTCGTAACTTTGTGCCATGAATAGCTCTTTCAAATGGGTTGCGCGGCAAACATATGCGTCGGGCTTTCATACTCGCGCTGCGCGGCCACCACCGCCAGCTCGTAGCGCCCCAGACGCTGCGTTTCCTGCAGCATGCCGTATACGGCGGCGGCGCAGTGTTCCAGCGCCTGACGCAGGGACTTGCCGGACAATAGGCCAACCAGGAACAGGCCGGAAGTCATATCGCCCACGCCAACCGGGTCGCGCGCAAAATCGAAGATCGGGCGCGCGATCAGCCAGGCTTCGTCGTTTGACACTGCCAGCATCTCAAAGCGTTCGGGCTGTTTGTCAGCGTAGTGCAGGTGCTTGATCAGCACCACGCGCGGCCCCATTGTCAGTACCGCTCGTGCGGCCGCGACGATGTCGGCCAGCGTGGGCAGCGCGCGCCCGGCGATGATTTCCAGCTCCAACTGGTTCGGCGAGACGATGTCGGCCACCGGCAGCGCCTCGTTCACCAAGAACTCCGCCACACCCGATGCGACGATACAGCCCTTGGCCGGATGGCCCATCACCGGGTCGCAGTGATACAGTGCAGCAGGGTTGGCAGCCTTGACCTGGCGCACCGCGTCCAGGATCTGCCCCCCTTGCTCGGCGCTGCCGATATAGCCGGACAGCACCGCGCTGCATTCATGCAGCGCGTCGATGGCAGCGATGCCACCTGCCAGCGAGGCGATCTCGGTCGACGGCATCACCATGCCGGCCCAGCGCCCGTACTGGGTATGGTTGGAAAACTGCACGGTATGCAGCGGCCACACATTGGCACCCATGCGCTGCATGGGAAACACCGCCGCACTGTTGCCGGCATGGCCGTACACCACATGCGACTGTATGGACAGGATATTCATGTTCTTCTCCGGCACTTGCAGGCCGCTCTGAATGGAAAAGCCCGCCGTCACAGGCGGGCAGACTGAAACAAGGGATGGTACGGGCAGGAAACCACCCGCACCACACGCCTTAGCGGGTCACCGGCTTGTAGCGGATACGCTTGGGCTTGGCGCCCTCTTCGCCCAGACGCTTACGCTTGTCAGCTTCGTATTCCTGATAGTTGCCGTCGAAGAAGGTCCACTGCGACTCGCCTTCGGCCGCCAGAATATGGGTGGCGATACGGTCAAGGAACCAGCGGTCGTGCGAAATCACGAACACGGTGCCGGCGTATTCCAAGAGCGCGTCTTCCAGCGCGCGCAAGGTTTCCACATCAAGGTCGTTGGACGGTTCATCAAGCAGCAGCACATTGCCGCCCTTGAGCAGGGTTTTGGCCATATGCAGACGGCCGCGCTCGCCACCGGAGAGCATGCCGACCTTTTTCTGCTGATCCGCGCCCTTGAAGTTGAAGCGGCCCAGATAAGCACGGCTGGACATCTCGAACTTGCCCACCGTAATCAGGTCATTACCGTCGGCTACATCCTGGAAGACAGTCTTGTCGCTATCCAGATTTTCACGCGACTGCTCGACATACGCCATCTGCACGGTCTGGCCGATTTTCACCTCGCCCGAATCCGGCTTTTCCAGCCCGGCCACCATCTTGAACAGTGTCGACTTACCGGCACCGTTCGGGCCGATAATGCCGACAATCGCGCCAGCCGGTGCCTTGAAGCTCAGGTTGTCGATCAGCAGGCGGTCACCAAAGCCCTTGGACACGCCATCAAACTCGATGACCTCATTCCCCAGACGCTCGGCCACCGGAATAAAGATTTCCTGCGTTTCATTACGCTTCTGGTGTTCGAACGACGACATTTCCTCGAAGCGGGCAATACGCGCCTTGCTCTTGGCCTGACGGCCTTTCGGGTTCTGGCGTACCCACTCCAGTTCCTGCTTCATCGCCTTCATGCGCGCGCCTTCGCTCTTGGATTCCTGCTCCAGACGCTCTTCCTTCTGCTCCAGCCAGCTGGAGTAATTACCTTTCCACGGAATGCCTTCGCCACGGTCCAGCTCCAGAATCCATTCGGCGGCATTATCAAGGAAGTAACGATCGTGCGTCACGGCCACTACGGTGCCGGGGAAGCGCACCAGGAACTGCTCTAGCCACTCGACCGATTCGGCATCCAGGTGGTTGGTCGGTTCGTCCAGCAGCAGCATGTCCGGCTTGGACAGCAACAGCTTGCACAACGCCACACGGCGCTTTTCACCACCAGACAGCGGGCCGATCTTGGCATCCCATGGCGGCAGGCGCAGCGCATCGGCGGCCAGTTCCAGCTGCAGTTCGATATTGTCACCGGCGCCAGCGGAGATGATGGCCTCCAGCTTGGCCTGCTCTTCGGCCAGCGCATCAAAATCGGCATCAGGTTCGGCGTAGGCGGCATACACCTCTTCCAGACGCTTTTGTGCACCCATCACTTCGCCCATGCCACTTTCGACTTCTTCGCGCACGGTTTTTTCGGCGTCCAGCTCCGGTTCCTGCGGCAGGTAGCCGATATTGACGCCAGGCATATGCTGGACTTCGCCTTCGTATTCCTTGTCTACGCCGGCCATGATGCGCAGCACGGTGGACTTACCCGAGCCGTTCAGGCCCAACAGGCCGATCTTGGCACCTGGGAAGAAGGAAAGCGAAATATCCTTGATGATCTTGCGCTTGGGCGGTACGACTTTGCTCACGCGCAGCATAGACATTACATATTGGGCCATGGTGTTCGGTATCCGGCTAATGCGAAAACATGCAGTTTACCAAAATCGGCCGGACAAAAGAAAACCGCGCACCTATTGGCACGCGGTTTAATGATGAAGAATAAAGGCTTAGTGGTTATTGGCCGCAGCCGCACCAATACCGGTTTGCGCCCGAACCAGCTGATCATCGAATGCTGCGCGCTCTTTCTTGGCCTGCGCGCTCGAGTCCAGCATGGACACCACAATCGTCACAATAAAGGCCAGCGGCATCGAGAACAGCGCCGGATGGTCATACGGGAAGATCGCGGTTTCGTGACCCAGTACCGTCACCCACACCGATGGCGACAACACCACCATGGTCACGGCCGAAATCAGGCCAGTGAAACCACCCAGCAGTGCGCCGCTGGTGGTCAGGCCCTTCCAGTACATGGACAGGATCAGGATAGGGAAGTTGGCCGAAGCGGCGATACCGAAAGTCAGACCCACGAGGAAGGCGACGTTCATCTTCTCGAACATGATGCCGAGAATAATGGCCAGCACACCCAGTACGATCGCGGCAATCTTGGATACCTTGATCTCGGTCTTCTCATCGGCCTTGCCGCCGCAGATAACGTTGGCGTAGATATCGTGCGAGATCGACGAAGCACCGGCCAGAGCCAGACCCGACACCACCGCCAGAATGGTGGCGAAGGCAACGGCCGAGAGGAAGCCCAGGAACAGGTTGCCACCCACAGCGTGCGCCAGATGCATGGCAACCATATTGCCACCACCGGCAATCTTGCCAGCCAGATCACCATCGACAAAGTACTGCGGGTTGGTGCCGACAATCACCATGGCGCTAAAGCCCAGGGTGCACACCACGATAAAGAAGAAACCGATAAAGCCAGTGGCGACGAATACCGACTTGCGCGCCTCGCGGGCGTTCGGCACGGTAAAGAAACGCATCAGGATGTGCGGCAAACCGGCAATACCGAACACCAGGCCCAGCGACATGGAGGCGGCATTCACCGGATCAGCCAGCATCGAGCCCGGTGCCATGATACCCATGCCACCTTTGTGCACTTCCACTGCGCGCTGCGCCAGCGTCTCGTAGCTGAAACCAAACTGGCTCATCGCCATGATAGCCAGCGTGGTACCACCGGCCAGCAGCAGCACGGCCTTGATGATCTGTACCCAGGTAGTGGCAATCATGCCGCCGAAAGTCACGTACAGCATCATCACCACGCCAACGATCACCACGGCAACCGGATAATCCAGACCGAACAGCAGCTTGATCAGCTGACCGGCACCGACCATCTGCACGATCAGATAAAAGCAGACCACGGTCAACGAACCGAAGGCGGCAAAGGTACGGATTTTCTTCTGATCCAGACGATAGGATGCGATATCGGCAAAGGTGTACTTACCCAGATTACGCAAACGCTCGGCGATCAGGAAGGTCACCACCGGCCAGCCGACAAAGAAGCCAACCGTATAGACCAGACCGTCGTAGCCCTTGGCAAACACCATGGACGACAAGCCAAGCAAGGTCGCGGCCGACATATAGTCACCGGCAATTGCCAGACCATTCTGGAAGCCGGTAATGCCACCGCCGGCGGTATAAAAATCGGATGCCGACTTGGTACGGCGCGCTGCCCACCAGGTAATCACCAAGGTACCGGCGACGAAGATGAAGAACATCGCGATCGCGGTCAGGTTCAGCGGTTGTTTCTCGGCGGCTTCAACCGCAGGGCCTGCGATGGCGCACAGCGGAAACAAAGCGAGCGTAGACAGAAGTTTTTTCATTTGCGCGCTTCCTCAACGATTTCGGCGTTCAGGCGGTCAAACTCGCTGTTGGCACGACGCACATACAGGCCGGTACAGGCCCAGGCAAAGAAAATGATAAAAGCACCAACAGGGACGCCGATAGATAACACACCACCTTCAAACAACGGCGTTGCCAAAAATTCCGGACTTGTACCAACCAGCAACATAAAGCTGTAGTAAACGGCCAGCACTAATGCAGTCAGCCCCCATGCGGTACGCGAACGCTTGCCTGCCAGCTCGCGATACTTGGGGTTGGACCGTATACGGTCATTGATATTGTTAGACATACTTTCTCCTGAGGTTGCAACACAGCATGGGTAACGCATAAGCATTTCCCGGCTTTTAGGGGTAGCTTTCCTCGTTCTTCAGCCTGTTTTTAGGCTTGTGACGGGTTTTCCACCGGCAGATGTCCCGAGCCATCAACCCGAGTCCCTGCTCTATTATTGCGATGCATCATGCCATGAGCAACCATACATGACAAGCAGGTATCACTTGGCCTTATAAAAAAAGGGTAAACCCCATGTATAGTGAGGTTTACCCTGACAAAAAATGACACACCCCTCCTTGTTAAGGAGGCCAAAAACGCTAGTGCAGTTTGAAATGTTGCACCGAGTCTTGCAGTTGCCGTGCCAACACCAGCATGGCTTCGGTCTTGCCTGCAGCTTCGGCGGCAATAGCCGCATTGTCGCTGGCACTGGTTGCCACCTGCTCTACATGCTGTGCAATATCGGTACTGGCTGCGACCTGCTCATGCAAAGCACTGGAAATATCCTGCACCGCGTGTTGCACTGCATCCGCGCTTTGCTCGATACGGCTGATAGCCTCCTGCCCCTGGTCGGTCAAGCCGACCCCCAGCACCACCTTGCCGACAGCATCCTGCATCGCACTACGGGTATTTTCCGATAGCTGCTGGATATGACCGATCTTGGTGACAATCTCTCCTGTCGCCGTCGAGGTACGCTCTGCCAGTTTCCTGACTTCATCAGCCACCACGGCAAAACCACGCCCCGACTCGCCCGCACGCGCAGCCTCGATCGCCGCATTAAGTGCCAACAAATTGGTCTGATCGGCAATGTCGCGAATCACGGCCACAATGGACGAAATGCCGGATACATCACCAGCCAGACTGGACAAAGTTCCGGATGCCACATCCACCTTCTTGTTGATTTCACGCATTTCATCAGCCGCATCCCGCACCACGGCGCCCCCCTCGCGGGAAAACTCGCCCGAACGCGCACCCAACAGACGCGCCTGCTCGGCATTGCCTGACAGCACACCTACGCTCTGGGTCATCTGTTCCACCGAAACGGCCATGGCAGAAGCCGCTGCGCTTTGCTGGCTGGCGCGACCGGCCACCTGTGCAACATGACTGGACAACTCGCCAACAGTCCCGGCCAGCTCTTCACTCGCACTCACAACCTGCCCGACCATCGAGCGCAGATCATTCTGCATGCTGGCAATACCCGCCAGCAGGCTATCGTGATCGCCCGCATTCAGCTTCACCTGCGTCTGCAAGCGGCCGGCCGCAATGTCCCGCACCACTTGTCGCGCATAGGCCGGCTCACCCCCCAACTGGCTGATAATATTGGACGAAATTTTCCAGACCAAGCCGCACAACAGCAAGATCAAGATCAGCAAGGCGATCCCCTGCTCGATCGCATGCCCCTGCACATCGGCGTTAATCTCATCGGTATAAATACCAGTACCCACTATCCAGCCCCAGCCAGCAGACTTCAGTACCACGCTCACCTTTTCAACCGGCTCATCCGAGCCCGGTTTGGGCCATGGGTAGTAGACTGCGGCATTTTCACGCATAGCCTGCGAGAAAATATCACCCAAGCTGCGGCCATCCGGTGTTTTGAGGGCAAACATGCTGCTACCGGCCAGCTGCGGTTTAACCGGGTGGGCAACAAAATTCATCTTGCCATCAAGAATGAAGAAATAACCGTCTTCGCCATAACGCGAGCTCATCACCGCCGCCTTGGCGCGCGTTTGCGCCTCGGCCAGAGGCATCTGCCCCGAAGCGGCAGCTTTTTCATACGACTGGATAATGGTCAATGCCGACTCGGACAAGCGGATAACTTCCTGCTGATACGACTCCTGTAGTGAACTGCGCAAATTATGCAAACCCCAGGCAGCCATCAGCACCATCCCCAGCACGATTGCAACCAGCAAGGTCATCAACTGCTTTTTAACTGACATACTTCCCCCAAGCCTGCTTTAGGCATATTTATAAACACTACCAATTGTCATACAATATGCATGAAAACTTCACGTTTGACTATCAGGGAAAAACCTATTCGCCCGCTCTTCAAAGACAGGACACCCCGCCATGAGCCTCGCTTCCGTACGCGCATTTTTTGCCAGCAAACAACTGGACATACCCATTATCGAGCTATCGACCAGCACGGCGACGGTCGCGCTGGCCGCTGCGGCGCATGGCGTCGAAGCAGGCCGCATTGCCAAAACGCTGGCGTTCAGAACAGCAAACAGCGAAGTCGTGATTCTGGTGACGCGCGGCGATGCGCGCATAGACAATCGTAAATTCAAGGAAGTATTCGGCAAGGGTAAAATGTTGCCGCCGGACGAGGTCGAGACCATCACCGGCCACCCGGTAGGCGGCGTCTGCCCATTCGGTCTGGCTACGCCCTTGCCGGTTTATCTGGATGTTTCATTGCAGGCATTTGACGAGGTGCTACCGGCAGCAGGCGGCATCCACACGGCTGTACGGCTGTCACCGCAGACGCTGGCACAACTGGTGGGCGGGCATTGGGTCGATGTGTGCGGCCTGATCGAGCAGGCAGCGACCCTTAGCGCTTAAGACAGGCTGACAACACGGTCGGCCAGTCGTGCCGCCTCGGCCGGATCATGCGTGACCAGAATGGCCGGACTATTAGCGGCCTTGAGACGACGGCGGAATTCGTCGCCCAGACCAGTACGCAAGAGCGCATCCAGCGCCGAAAACGGCTCATCCAGCAGCATTAAACGCGGTGCGGTAATCAGCGCACGTGCCAGCGCCACCCGCTGCTGCTCGCCGCCGGACAAATCCCACACCCGGCGCGGCCCGAAACCGGCCAAGCCTACATCGGCCAGCATAAGCTCGGCGCGCACAGCAGCCTCGCGTCTGGGCACACGTTGCTCGATCAGGCCGAACATCACATTGCCCAGCACATCCAGATGCGGAAACAGGGCGAAGTCCTGAAACATCAGCGCGAAGCGGCGCGCCTCAGGCGCAAGCCCTGCTAGCGGCTCGCCGGCAAAGAACACCTCGCCCGCGTCAGATGCAGCCAGGCCTGCGATAATTTTGAGCAAAGAGCTTTTGCCACAGCCGGAAGGCCCGAGCAAGGCGACGATCTCCCCCGCCTCTACGCACAGATTAAAGCGGGAAAACAGCGGGCGGCCGGCATAAGACAGGCCAAGGTCAACGATCTGGAGCATGGTTTTTTTCCGGCCACTCGATTGCGGCAAACGCAAGCAGGGCAAACAGCATCAACAGGACAGACAGCAATAGCGCCGCATCAAGATTGGCCTGCCCCGGACGCCCCAGATGCTGGTAGATCAGGGTGGTCAGCGTCAGCCATTCGGGACGCGACAAAAACAGCGTGACCGCAAACTCGCCCACCGTGGTGGCAGCAGCAAACGCAAGCCCCCGGCGAAAAGCCGGACGCAACCATGGCCAGCTGACGCGCCAGAAGCTGCGCCAGGGCGTCGCACCCAAAGTGCGCGCGGCGGCCGGCAGATTCGGCGGCAGCGCATCCAGTGCCGCAGCCAGACTCTTGGCGATAAAGGGATAGGCCAGCAAGGCGTAGGCAGACACCAGCAGCAACAGGCTGGCGGACCAGCCCGGATATAACAGCAACAGGCCGAAAGCCACGCATACCGGCGACACGACAAACGGCAAAAATGCCGCCGCGCGCATCAGCGTGCTGCGCCTGGCCGCCAGCGCATGCAAAACACCAAGCAAGCTGGCCAGAAGCAAGGCCATCAGGGAAAAACGCAGGGTGTTGAATAACGCCAGCGCCGTGTCTTCATTCAGCAGCAAGCGCCATGTTTGTGCTTCCACTGTTGCGGCGCGTGCCAGCAAAGCCAAAAGCGGCGCGCCTGTGATGCTCAGCAACACCAGCAAAGCGCTAGCCAGCAGGACGCGGCGGCGCAGCGTATTGACTTTCAACAGCGCCAGCGGCTCGGTTTTGGCCGGCACCGCCATACGCGCTTCCAGAGCGGCATAAAACAGCGCCGCAGTCGCACTGACCAGCATGGCAGCCAGTGCCAGGGCGCCGGCGTCGGCGAGATTCAACTCATAGGCGACCAGAGTGTAAATCTCGACTTCTATCGTTGCCCATTGCTGCCCGCCCAAAAGCAGAGCCAGGCCAAAACCGGAAAAACAGTACAGAAACACCAGACACAGGCTGGACGAAAGCCACGGCATCAGCGCCGGCAGCTCGATACGCCAGAAAGCACGCCAGGGCGATGCACCCAGGCTGCGCGCCGCCAGCAGACGGCTGGCCGGCAGCGCCAGCAGGCCATCAACCGAGGCGCGCACCACCAGCGGCAGGTTGTAAAACAGATTGCCGTAGAGCAAAAGCCAGGGCGTGTCCTGCAGATTCAACCCGCTGATGCCGCGTGGACCGAACAGGGTCAGCACCCCCAGCCCTGCCACCAGAGTCGGCATCACGAAAGGCAGCAACATCAGGCGCAATAGCAAGGCGCGTCCGGGAAAGGCCAGCCGCGCCAGCACCCAGGCCAGCGGTACACCGATCACGGCAGTCAGTACGCAGGTGATGGCCGCCTGTGCCAGCGACCAGAGCAGGCGGCCTTGCAGATAGTCATCGGCAAACAACTCAAGACGCACGCCATCCCAGCCTTCAAGCAGCAGTCGCCCCAGCGGCAGCAAGGCCAGCAAAAATAAAAAGCCCAGCGGCAGCAAGGCTAAAGCCCGGCGCGAATACGCACCGGGCGACACCATGGCAATGGTCATGCTTAACGCAGCACCACCTTGTTCCAGCGCTTAAGCCATGCCCCGCCTTTGGCGGCGATGGTGGCCGGTGCCATCTCGGCGGCAAAACCAGGCTCGGCGGCATGGGCAAACACCGGCGCGGTGGTACTCCCCTCCACCACCGGATACATCCACATCGTGGTCTGCAACTCGGCCTGCACCTCGGGCGAGCGCATGAATTCGACAAACTTGGCAGCGGCCTCGCCTTCCTTGCCACCTTTGACCAGCGCCACGCCTTCAACCTGACGGAACACCCCGCCCTTGAGGAACAGGTTGCCAGTCGGCGCCGTGCTGACCTTGTCCTTGCTGTAGAACACCTCGGCCGCCGGACTGGTGGCGTAGCTCACCACCAGCGGGCGCTCGCCGCCATTACGGGAAAAATCGGTGTAGTAAGCTTCACTCCAGCCCTTGGCCACTTTCACGCCGTTGCCGCGCAACTTCGCCCACCAGTCAAATGCCTGCGCTTCCCCCATGCCGGCAATGGTCGCCAGCATAAAAGCGTAACCCGGACTGGAAGTAGACGGATTTTGCACCACCAGAAGCTTGGCGTACTCAGGCTTGGTCAAGTCCTGCAGCGAAGCAGGCAAGGCCAGCTTGTGCTTGGCAAACCAGGCCTTGTCGTAATTCAGCGTGACATAGCCGTAATCGGTGCTGACCACCCCCTCGCCCAGTGCATAACGCGCCTTGTGCTTAAGCGCAGCACCGGAATACGGCGCAATCACGCCGGCTGCGGATGCCTTGGCCAGCAAGGTGTTGTCTACGCCATAGACCACATCGGCAATCGGGTTGGCACGGGTCAGGATCAGTTTATTGAGCATCTCGCCGGCGTCGCCGCCCTTGATCAGCGACAGTTTGACGCCGCTTTGCTGCTCGAATGCAGCCAGGCGCGCCTTGGGCAGGGAAAAAGAGGAATGGGTCAATACGCGCAACTCGGCCGCGTGCGCGGCACAGGCGGCAAAGGCCAGCAAAACAGTGGTAAGGATGCGAACAGGCTTCATGGTTTCTCCGCTTACAAGGCCATAAAGCGAAGACGGGGAAACGGCGCACGAGAACGAGCCGCATCACGCTTCCTACGCTGGCATGACCCAGATCAGGTAATGGGGACTCTCTCAGCCAGACTGGGCACCCCCGGTGATTAGCGCACGCATGATAACGGTAAAGCCCGCCGCTGACAAAGCCACCCACCCAAACGACATGGCGTGGGCGACGGCTAGCCATGCTTAATAGCGGTAAAGCACGCTCAGCTCAAGCAGGTCCAGACCGTTATTCGGCTTTTTAAGGTCGGCGTTGGAGTAATGCAGCACGTTCAATCCCAGACTCCAGCTTTTACCGGCAAGCCCGACACCCAACTGGTCGACAAACTGTCCACGCGAGCCCAAGTCCGTGTCTTGCAGGCGTGTGCCGTTAAACCAGGCCGCATCGATACCGGCTTGCACATAAGGGCTCAGCCCCCCGATAGCTTGTGGAAATTGCCAGCGCAACAAGGGCGAGATACTGGCCGCCTGCCCGATCATAAGACCACGACCACCCGCCTGGAAGCAGGCAATGTCGCCATTGCTCTACGCCGTCGTCGAGCGTGGGGCTTGCGTGATACTGAATACCTCAAACTCAATATTCACCAGTTCAACACACCGAATAGCGCTTCGTTCCTCTACGCCGATAAGCACCTTCTGACCCAGAGGTCAGGATATCTACCGTATGAGAACGACGACGAGCCAAATAAGCCATCAAATTAATCGATTATCTCCGTAGGGATAATTTAAAATACGATCCTCGACTTTATATACCTGACCCGCGTAATGAACAGCACAGCCAGCACCCCGACCCCCGCGTCAACTCGCGCCAGCGCGCTTGCCGGCCAGGCTGAAATCCAGTCCGAATCCATCCTGATTCTGGCCGGCAGCGGCAATCCGATTTATGCAGTTGAACGCAAGCTGCACGCTCGCACGGAGCAAGCTGACTATTTCAGGGTTCAGCTACGCGCCCATGCCAGTGCCTGCGGCAGCGACTGGACTTTACTGGAAGGGGAAGCGGCCCAGTGGCACAACGGCTACCACAGCGCCGAAGTCTGGGTGGATCACGCCAGCAGCAGTATCAGTTTCGGGCCGGAATACGGCGTGCAGGTGCTGGAAACACTAGCCGGCAAAGGCCTGCCAGCCTATTTGTTTGCCCAGACCATTATCTGGGCCAAGACCCGCTACCCGGACTACAGCATCAGGGGTGGTTTGCTGCGCGCAGAAGATGCCGCCAATGAAGAAGCCCGTTTGCGGCGCAACGGTTATTACGCTACCCAAGGTTTTGACTTTGAATGGTTTGATGTGGAGCAGCGCAGCGGCCGCTATTTCAAGGCCAAAGCCAGCCAATTATTGGGCGTATGGGATAGCGAGACTGTTCGCCGTCTGGACTGCGAGCGCCTGCTGGATACATTGGCCAGCCAGGCCAGCCACTGCAGCGAACTGGAACAGCATCTGTCCCGCGCCAACTCCAAAAAAGAGCACGCCACCGTCAAACTGGAGCGCGAGCGCATGCTCAATCTGATCCTGGTGGGCGTAACCTGTTTTGTACTGGTCATGGGACTGATGGCGGCACTTCGGGTATAAGCAGGCAGCCCCGCGCTTAGAGCGTGTTCACGATCTCGCGAGCTAGCACGAGACAAGGCGAAAACGGCTGAGAAAGCGGAGTGTACATACGGTACATGAGCATTTCGAAGCCGTTTTTAACGCTGTATCGCTGACGCGCAGCAGATCGTGAACAGGTTCTTAGCCTGCCTGGGCAAACAGGGTATTAAGCGCCTCGGATGCGGTTGGGTGCGCCAGCGGCGTATTGGCCAGCGCGCTATAGGGTAAACCGGCCTGCATCGCCATTTGCACCACCGACACCACCTCGCCCGCACCGACACCCAGCATGGCAAAGCCCAGCAGCCTATCGCTATCCGCCGCAATCACCGCCTGCATCAGGCCGCTGGTTTCGCCTTCGGCCCAGGCCCGCGTCACTGCATCCATGGCCAGGCTCAGCACGCGCACTTCCAGCCCGGCCTGCTCTGCCTCGGCCACACTCAGGCCGATACGCGCATACTCCGGGTCGATAAAGGCCAGTCGTGGCAATACCCGCCCCTGCATTCCCTGCAAAGGGGGATGAAACAGCGACAAGGCAACACGGGCATCATCACTCACCGCATGGCCGGGTACAGGATGCGCCGCCACTTCACCCAGCGCATAGATGCCGGGCACCGTACTTTGCAGGCTCTGATCCACCACAATGCGGCCATCGGCTGCGAGTACAACGCCCAGTGCTTCCAGCCCCAGGTTGGCCGTCAGCGGCAGGCGCGCACCGGCCAGCAAAATATCGCTGCCATCCAGCTCCAGCAACTGCTGGCCCTGCCTTGCTTCCACCGAGACACCGGCACCACTGATGCCGCGCACCCGCTCGATAATGGTCGAGGTCAACAGGCGCACACCATCACGGCGTAATAGCTGGCCGATAGCATCGGAAAACACCGCATCTTCAAAGCGGGCAAGCCGTGGCGCTTCATCTATCAGGGTGACATCGCAGCCCAGACGGGCAAAAATCTGCGCATAGGCCAGCGCGCCGAAACTGGAGCCCAGAATCAGCAAATGCGCCGGCAGGCGCGTCATGCACATCAGTTCGCGCTGAGTCATGGCGCAGGCATCAGCCAGACCGGCCACCGGCGGCACTTTGACGCTAGAGCCGGTGGACACGAAAATGCGCTCTGCGCGCAAACGGCGCAAAGTACCGTCCTGCAGGGCGACTTCTACCGTATCCGCTGCAATCAGATGACCGTGGCCCAGCACCAGCTCTACCTTTTCTGCCGGCCACAAGGCCAGATCATGGGCGCGGGCGGCAGCCACCGTCTCCCCGATACAGGCAAACAGGCGTGCCAGATCAACCTCGCATGCGCCGCTCCCCACCCCGCAGCCAGCCCCCTGGCGCATCTGGTGGGCGATGCGCGCCGCGCGCACCATGACCGCGTCGGGCAGACAAGCCACATTCAGCGATGCACCGCCAAAAGCATGGTATTCGATCAGGGCGCCACGATGGCCGTGCCGGGCCAGATCCCGCGCCAGCCGCCGGCCGGCCAGACCACCGCCCAACACGACAAACTCCAGCGGAGGAAGACGTGCCATCTTTAATCTCCAGACCAAGGGCAGCCCCGTGCTGCCTCGCTGCAGACTAGCAGCTGGCAGGCCCCGCTGCTGACGCTTAGCCGCCGATCAAACCGGCACCAAGATTGATGGACAAACCCAGAATAAACAGGTTAAACACGAAAGACAGCATGCTTTGCAGCAGCACCAGACGGCGCACGCGCGAACTGGCTACCGCCACATCGGCGGTCTGGTTGGTTGCGGCAATCGTGAAGGAAAAATAAAGGAAGTCCCAGTAATCGGGCTCGGGAGGCGCATCGGGAAAACCAAGCAAAGGCAGCTGTGCGCCGGACAGGTAAAACAGATGGGCGTAATGCACGGCAAAACAGGTCGGCAGCAATAGCCAGGCACCCAGCAGCGTCACGCCGGTCAGCGCCAGATGCCAGACGCCCGCATGGGCATGCGCCAGCACCATTTCCACCACAATGGCAGCCAGGCTCATCAGCGTCGCCACGCACACCAGCGCCAACACCTTGGCGGCACTCTCGTCCTGGCGCTGCGCCTCCTGCCGGATATGCTGCACCCGGGCACGCAACATCATGCTCCACAGAGCCAGCAGATAGGCCCATGCCGTCACGTTCCAGCCCAGCAGCACACGCGTCAGCACCCTCATGCTGTCCGGCAAAAACCAGCAAGACAACACCCCGGCCAGCAAAGCCAGCGTCAAACGCGGGCGGGTCTGCAAAAACTGCCGTATCAAGCTGCCGCCGCGGGAAGCCCACTGTTTAACCATAAAGCACCGGCCCTATATAAATCAGCATCCAGTGTACTTGCGGCGACAGGGCATGGCATGCGCCACCATGCCCGGCATCGTGGCGCATGCTTCAAGCGAAACTCAGGCGCAAGGGCGCTGGCTGCTCATCAGGAAGGAGAAGTCACTGCGAGCCGGCACTTCGCACGGCTCGGTGCCGGCCTTGAATACGCGGCAATCAAGCTCGCCCACCATGCGGATAGCGCCATCCTCGATCACAAAGCCGGTGCCTTCGCGTATGCCTGCCACCCAGGTGTCGGGGTTAAGTTTGCCGAATTCGCCGATACGCTCTTCACGCGTCTCGCCCTTGAAACCTGGCGGATTGCCATGCAGATAGTGCGGATTGATCTGGAAGGGAATGAAATCCAGCGCATCAAAACCCTTGGGGTCGCAAATGGGCATATCGTTGGTGGTCATAATGGTCGGGCAGGCCAGATTGGCGCCTGCGCTCCAGCCAGCATAAGGCATGCCGTCGGCGACGCGTTCGCGTATCGCATCCAGCAGGCCCAAAGCGCGCACATCGCGCAACAGCTTCCAAGTGCTGCCGCCACCAACAATCACCGCCTGCGCCTCGCGCACCGCTTGTACCGGATCGGCAAAGCGCGTGATCGACTCCAGCTTGATGCCGGCCTGAGCCAGAGCCACCGCCGCCTTGGCCTCAAAACCGAGGTAGTCACCGGCAGCGTTGGCAAACGGGATAAACAATGCACGCTCGATTTTGCCGGCGAAAAAAGACTGAAAGTGCGGAATGGCGTATTCGAGGTAAGCCATCCCCTCGGTCTTGGCATTGGACAACAGTAACAGACGCATGCTTGCTCCTTAGTAGGGAAAAGGCGTGCGCGAGATCCGCCAGACTTCAGAGCAGGGCCCCGGACACGCGCTACGCGCGCATGATAGCGCACAAGCGTAGCTGCCGCCGCAAAAAAAGAAGATGTCACTACCTAAAAACATATGGCGGTGCGCCGATAAAAACGCCATACCCCGGAGCACGCTGAACCGGGATGGGGGACTGACGCATGAACGGCTTGCGAGGCGAACAACAAACACCACACCCAAGCGGAACATAGCCAAAAAAACACCCGGCTCCCATCAGGGGAAACCGGGTATGAATCCAGCGCGATAAGCGACTCAGAGCTTATATAGCGCCACTTCACCGCGCATACGCTGCGCCAGCAAACCCAGTTGTTCGGCCTGGGCGGCGGCCTGGGCGGCAGCGGCCGAGTTTTCTTCCGCCATATGCGCCACGCTTTCCACTTGCGAAGCAATGCTGTTGGCAGCCATGCTTTGCTCGCCTATCGCCACCGCAATCTCGCCGACCAGTTCGCTGCTATTGGCCGAGGCACTCACAATGCCGGCGACACGGTGCTGCGCCTGGCTCACCCCGCCTTGTCCCTCCTCCACCTTGCCTACCGCCTGCTGCATACTGGCGACAGCGCCAGCCGAGACGCTGCGTATTCCGGCTACGATCTGGGCAATATCCCGGGTCGAGCCAGCGGTACGTTCGGCCAGCTTTCTGACCTCATCCGCCACGACGGCAAAACCGCGACCACTCTCGCCGGCGCGCGCCGCCTCGATCGCAGCGTTAAGTGCCAGCAAATTGGTCTGTTCGGCCACATCGCGGATCACATTGATCATGGTCTCGATCTCGCGGCTTTGCGTATCCAGCTTGGTCAGTTCGCCCGATGCATCACTCACCGAGGTGGAAATCGCCTCGATATTGCTGACGGTATGGCCTATCGCCAACGCGCCACCCTGTGCCTCGCTGCCAGCCTGACGGCACAAGCCATCGGCCTCGCGTGTGCGGTCGGCAACATGATTGATGCTGACAGTCATTTGTTCCAGCGCAGCAGCCATAGTCGCCGCCGATGCGCTTTGCGTTTGCGAGCCATGCGACACATGACCTGCCGCGCCGGACAATTCTCCTGCCAGTTGCGCCACCTCGCTGGCTCCACCTTGCAGGTTTTTCAGGCTCTGCTGCATCTGCGCCATCAATGCATTGAATTCACCCAGCATGGCAGAGATTTCATCGCCACCACGCAGCGGGATGCGGGTAGTAAAGTCCAGCGTCTGGCGGATGGTGCCCACAGTTTGCTGTGCACGGCCAAGATCGCCGGCGATCTGGCGATAGATCAGCAAACCACTCACGCCCAGCAAGAGCAACATGGCCAAGGCAACGGCCAGCATGATCATCTGCGCATTAGCCGCAATCTCGTTGGCGTTCTTCTTGCCAATCGCAACCCAGTCCACATTGTATTTCATGTGTGCGTCCAGCGCGCTCAGCACCTGCTGCATCTGGGCTTGCGACTTCATCAGGACCGCGCTGGCCTCCTCATCCTGATTCTGACGCGACAATTCGACAACGCGGGTAAACGTCTGCTCGGCCAAAGCAAGTTGCTGCTTGACTGCCGCGTAGAGTTCGCGATCCTTGTCATCCCATAACAGCGGCGCATAATCGGCGACACCTTTGTTCAGGCTTTGCCGCAAGGCGCCAATCTCGGTCTCGACCGCCGCTTTTTGTGTCGCGTCCTTAGTCAGCAGATGCTGCTTGACCTGACCATCCAGCGCGTAATAATCCGTGAGAACCCCTCCCAGCACCATGATACTGGGTACCGTGCTGTCGTATGCAGCATCCACCTCGGTATTCATCCGGGACAGTTGCCACAAGGAAACGCCCCCCATGACAATACAACCGGATAGCCCCAGTACGATCAACAGCAACAACTTGTGCGCGATTTTCATTACACCTCCTCAGAAGGATAAGGCCACAACAGCTTGAAATTTCTTGTCGCTATTAAAGATCTGCGACTTTTTATAAGGGTAATAGTATTACAGTTAGCCGTTTAACATAATAAACAAAACAAAGATTTAATCCGCCTTGTGCTGAAAGAGATTTAAAAACCACAGTACAATCGCCCGCCTCCCCCAACCGTACAGGCACACTTGTCCATGAACCCACACGCCTTCTCGATAACCGAGATTGAGGCCGTTTATCGCGCCATGCGCGAGCGGCGCGATATGCGCCATTTCAGCGCCGAGCCGCTGGCAGACGGCCAGCTGGCTCGACTGATAGAAGCCGCGCATCTGGCTCCCAGCGTCGGCTATATGCAGCCATGGCGTTTCTTGCGCGTGGCAGATCCGGCCTTGCGCTCACGCATACACCAGCATGTGAGTGAGGAATGCGAGCGTACGGCTCAGGCGCTGCCCGAGCGGGCTGCACAAATCAGGCAACTCAAGCTGGAAGGAATAGAAAACTGCGCCGAAGTGCTGGTGGTGGCTTTGGCAGAAAAGCGTGAGCCTTATGTATTGGGGCGGCGCACCATGCCGGAAATGGATCTGGCCTCGGTCGCCTGCGCTATCCAGAATATGTGGCTGGCTGCACGCGCCGAAGGCATAGGACTGGGTTGGGTTTCCATCTTCGAACCGGATTATTTGCGCACGCTGTGCAAGATGCCGGTCGACAGCCAGCCGGTGGCCATCCTGTGCATAGGCCCGGTACCCGAGTTTTACCCTGCACCGATGCTGGAAACGGCAGGCTGGGACAGCCGCCGTCCTCTGGCCGAGCTGGTTTATCGCGACAGTTGGGGTACGCCGGATACGCTTTAAGAGCCTGTTCACGATCTGCTGCGCATCAGCGATACGGCGTTGAAAACGGCTTCGAAATGCTCATGTACGACCTGTACATTCCGCTTTCTCAGCCATTTTCGCCTTGTCTCGCCCTCGCTCGCGAGATCGTGAACACGCTCTTAGCGCCCAGGCACTGGGCGCAATCAGGCCAGCCGCAGCGCCAGCGCATCCAGCTGCTCATGCAAAGCCGCATCCAGTGCCCGGGCACTGCGCGCCTCGACAAACGCACCTTCACCTCTCAGGCGTGCCAGCACAGCCAGACAGGCGCGCTGATCAGCCTCGGACAAAGCAGGTTCAGCCAGATCTTCGACCAAGCATGTGAGCTCCTGCGCCATCCATAGCAGATCGGCAGCGGCGTGCAGTAACACCGGCAAGGTGGCACCCAGCAGACGCTCACCCAGCAGCGCCACGCTTTGCTCCAGCAAAAACAGCCGGGAGCGCGCCGCTTGCCGCCGCTGGCTACCCTCGCTCTCTCCTTCGCCATCGGCATGGCGGCGCTGCTCGCTATCCAGCGTCTCATCAAAGATGGTGCTGGCATCCTCCTGTCCGCTTTTTCCTTGGGTAAAAGAAGGCAGATGCTGATGCGGCGGATCGTGCGACTGCAGCTTGGCGCTTGCGGCAATGGCTTGGATTTTCATGGCTGAAGCTCCACTCTAGTCAGTACACGTTTAACTGGAACAGCTAACGGCAAGCGCCGCCGCCCACTCCGGCGGCAAGGCGGCATAAGACGCAAACTCGGCCTGCTCGCTAAAAGGGTTGGCCAGACAGCGGGCCAGACGCACAATTTCGCCATAGTCCCCTTCGTCACACGCCAGCCTGATGGCCTGCTCGGCCAGATGATTACGTAGCACATAGGCCGGATTCACCGCATGCATCGCCTGTTGGCGCGCCTTTTGTGTGCGGGTTTCCTGCATAAGACGCGTACGGTAGCGCGCCAGCCAGTGCAATCCGGCCTCACGATCCACCAGCAAATCCAGCACAGGTGCAGGATCTGAACCGGCGGCCGTATCAAAATCCGCCAAGGCGCGAAAGAAAAGGGTGAAATCGGTGTGGTAAGCATGCAAGGTGTGCAGCAGGCTTGAAATCAGCGCCTCATCTTCCTTGCCCTCGGTAGCCAGGCCCAGCTTGGCGCGAAAATGCGCCAGATAAGCCGCCTGATACAAAGCATCATAACGGTCAAGCTCGGCACGCAGCTCGGGCTCGGCGACTAAGGGCAGAAATGACGAGGCCAGACAGTACAGATTCCATAAGGCAATCTGCGGCTGCTGGTTATAGGCATAGCGCCCGCTGTGATCGGAGTGATTGCAGATATGGGCGAGATTCAGGCCGTCAAGAAAACCGAACGGGCCGTAATCCAGCGTCAGCCCCAATATCGACATATTGTCGGAATTCATCACGCCATGGCAAAAGCCGACCGCCTGCCACCTCGCCATCAGGCTGGCAGTGCGGGCAACGACTTCGGCAAACAGCGCCTGATAAGGCTGGGACGCCTCGCGGCAGGCCGGCAAATACTGGTCAATAACAAAGTCAGCCAACTGGCAGATTTCGTCATGCTGACCCTGATGGTAGAGCAACTCGAAATGACCAAAGCGGATAAAACTGGGCGCCACCCGAGTCAGCACCGCCGCCGTTTCCGGCCTCTCCCGGTAGACAGCATCATCCGAAGTGGCCAGCAACAAGGCACGCGTAGTCGGGATTCCCAGCGCGTGCATCGCCTCGGAAGCCAGATATTCGCGGATGCTGGAGCGTAACACGGCGCGCCCGTCGCCCATGCGCGAAAACGGCGTCACGCCGGCGCCTTTAAGCTGGACTTCAACGCTTTGTCCGTTAGGGCATGCCCTGTCGCCCAGCAATAAGGCCCGACCATCGCCCAACTGCCCGGCCCAGACACCGAACTGGTGGCCGCCATAGCGCGTAGCGAGCGGCAGACCATGCGCGGGCAGTGCATTGCCACAAAACAAGGCCAGACTATCCGGTGCGCCCAGTTGCGCCTCATCCAGTTCCAGCTCATGCGCCAGTGCCGCATTTGCAATCACCAGGCGTGGTGATTGCAAAGAGGTCGGTGTCGTGGCGCGGTAAAATACAGCCGGCAAGGCCGCAAAACGGGCCGGTTGCAGCAAAGGTGTCGGTATCGTCATGCAGCCATTCTAGGCGGATAAGCAGACAACAAACACCCAAGGCCTGACGCGGTTATTGTGCCATTGCCCCATGCTGCAGCGGTGCGGGCAAGCCCCATACCGGCAACAATTCACCCAGCAAGGCCGCCAGCACCGGATCGCCATCGCGCTCGGACGGATAGACAAACTGCAACTCAGCCTGCTTGACGATATCGGGCACGACACTGACCAGACCGGCGCGCTCGGCAGCCAGCGCATCATCTTCACGCACCAGCGCCAGTCCCACCCCCGATGTCACCAACTCCTGCAAGGCAGACAGGTGATCACATTCCGTGACTTTGCGCGGCGCGATATTCAGCTCGCGCCATAGTTCGGCCGTAATCTTGGACAGGCTGGAGAACTGCGAAATGCCGATCCAGGGCAACTTGCCCAAAGCCTTGCTACTCATGCCGTTCAGGCGCGCTTCCCACCCTGGCGGCATGATAATACGAAAGGCAACTTGCGCCAGCGGCACAGTCGTCACGTTGACATACGGGTTTTTGCCCAGATAAAAACCCGCATCCAGCTCCTTTTTGCGCACCAGATTCAATACATCACCGGTCACGCCATGATGCAGGCGCAAATCCAGCAAGGGATAGCGCTCGACCAGACGCGCAACCCAGGGGCCGACACGCAAGGTGTCCGGCGTCAGCGTAATGCCGATATTGGCCTTGCCCGCCAATTGCCCTTTCAAACTCCTGGCCCGATTAATCAGTTCGCGTGCGCCAGCCAGAATGGACTGCGCCTGTGGCAACAACTCGGCGCCTGCCACGGTCAGATTGACGCCTCCGGCACTGCGCTCAAACAAGGGCATGCCCACCTCCTCTTCCAGCGCCTTGATTTGCGCTGTCACCGCAGGCTGGGACAGATGCAGCAACTCGGCAGCCTGCGTCAGATGTCCCTGCTGGGCCACGGTCACGAAGGTACGCAACTGATAAATTTCCATGCAATTCTTCCCCTGTTTCGGTCTGACGGCATACTCGGTTCGGCATGCTTTATTTTTTATTACAAAAGCATTGTCTTAGACTCATCGCTACAGAACAAGAAAAACCCAAAAACACCATACTCGAATCAAATATTTTTCACCCGAGTTAGAGTTTTAAATCGACTATAAGTCGATGAATAAAAACAACTATTGCAGCGCATCATTCGCCACACTAATTCACTCAATCAAAAAAAGCGATTAGCCGTGCATTCGTCAGTTCACTTAGATTCCTTGCACGCGGTGCCAAAGCGGTTCCGCCCCTACAAAAGGCAAGGAGGACACAATGAACGAGGACGTGCTCAAGAAAGTACAGTCCAACCCGAAGTTCATCGAACTGGTTCACAAGAAAACCAGCTACGGGTGGAAGATGTCGATCATCATGCTGGTGATCTACTACGGCTTTATCCTGACCCTGGCCTTTGACCCGACACTACTCGGCACGCCGATAGCAGCGGGTTCGGTCATCACCATCGGCATTCCGATCGGCGTATTCATCATCGTTTCGGCCTTTTTGCTCACCGGCATCTATGTGCGCAAGGCCAACAGCGAATTCGACACCCTCAACCAGCAAATCGTCGAAGAGGCCCGCAAATAATGAAAGCTCGCCTGACCTCCCTCACTGCCGGCCTGCTGGCCGCCTTGCCTGCGCTGGCATTGGCCGGTGAAGCCATGACCGGCGAAGTCGAGAAGCAGCCACTGAACATCGCTGCGATCGTGATGTTCTTCATCTTCGTCGCTGGCACCCTGTTCATTACTTACTGGGCAGCACGCCAGACCAAGTCTGCTTCCGACTTTTACACCGCCGGTGGCGGCATCACCGGTTTCCAGAACGGCCTGGCCATTGCCGGCGACTATATGTCGGCAGCCTCCTTCCTGGGTATTTCCGCCATGGTGTACGAGAAGGGCTACGACGGCCTGATCTACTCCATGGGCTTTCTGGTGGGCTGGCCCATCATCCTGTTCCTGGTCGCCGAGCGCCTGCGTAACCTGGGCAAGTTCACTTTTGCCGACGTCGCCTCCTATCGCCTGAGCCAGACTCCGGTACGCCTGTTTGCCGCGACCGGCACGCTGGTGGTGGTGGCCATCTACCTGATCGCGCAAATGGTCGGTGCCGGTAAGCTGATCCAGCTCTTGTTCGGCATGAGCTACAGCTCGGCTGTGATTCTGGTTGGCATCCTGATGATGCTGTATGTGCTGTTTGGCGGCATGCTGGCCACCACCTGGGTACAGATCATCAAGGCGATCATGCTGCTCTCTGGCGCTTCGTTCATGGCCTTCATGGTGCTAGGCAAGGCTGACTTCAGCCTCAGCAATATGTTCCAGCTGGCCGTCGATGCACACGACAAGGGCATCAAGATCATGGAGCCGGGCGGTCTGGTTTCCAACCCGATCGATGCGATCTCGCTGGGTCTGGCACTGATGTTTGGTACCGCCGGCCTGCCACACATCCTGATGCGCTTCTTTACCGTGTCTGATGCCAAAGAAGCCCGCAAATCGGTGTTCTACGCCACCGGCTTTATCGGCTACTTCTACATCCTGACCTTCATCATCGGCTTTGGCGCGATCTTCCTGGTACTGAACCAGCCAGGCATGATGGAAACCGTGATGAAGAACGGCAAGGAAGTGACCCAGCTGATCGGCGGCAACAATATGGCAGCCATCCACCTGTCCGAAGTGGTCGGTGGCAACCTGTTCCTGGGCTTCATCTCGGCCGTCGCCTTCGCCACCATTCTGGCGGTAGTTGCAGGCCTGACCCTGTCCGGCGCATCCGCGGTGTCGCATGACATCTACGCCTCGGTGATCAAGAAAGGCAAAGCCAACGAAAAAGACGAAATGCGCGTCTCCAAGATGACCACCATTGCACTGGCTGTGATCGCCATGCTGTTGGGCATCCTGTTCGAGAAGCAGAACATCGCCTTTATGGTGGGCCTGGCGTTCTCTATCGCCGCCTCGGCCAACTTCCCGGTGCTGTTCCTGTCCATGTTCTGGAAGGGCTTGACCACCCGCGGTGCCGTTATCGGTGGTGCCATCGGTCTGGTAAGTGCAGTCGTGCTGATTATCCTCGGCCCAGCAGTATGGGTAGATGTAATGAAGCATGAAGCCGCCGTCTTCCCGTACAAGAACCCGGCCATCTTCTCGATGACCCTGGCCTTCTTCTTTACCTGGTTGTTCTCTGTCACCGACAGCTCCAAGCAGGCCGCAGAAGAAAAAGCCCGCTTCGGCGCACAGTTTGTCCGTGCCATGACCGGTATCGGTGCCAGCGGCGCCTCCAAGCACTAAGCTTTAACGCGTTTGACCGGGCCGCACCCTTCCCGAGGGTGCGGCTTGAAATACACCCAAGTTGAAAAGGAATTCACCCATGTCCGCCCTCGAATCTATCCTCAAAGAAACCCGCAGCTTTGATCCATCGGACGACTTCCGCCGCAAGGCCACCATCTCGGGGATGGAAGCTTACAATGTCCTGTGCGAAGAAGCCGACGATCATTACCTGTCGTTCTGGGGCGACCTGGCCCGTGAAGTCATCAGCTGGAAAAAACCGTTTTCGCGCGTACTGGACGACAGCAACGCCCCGTTCTTCAAGTGGTTCGACGACGGCGTAATGAACGTCTCGCACAACTGCATCGACCGTCATCTGCCGCTGAACGCCAATAAGATCGCCATCATTTTCGAAGCCGACGACGGTGAAGTCACCCGTCTGACTTACGCCGAGCTGTATCAGCGCGTCTGCCAGTTCGCCAACGGCCTCAAGGCTCAAGGCATCAAAAAAGGCGACCGCGTCGTCATCTACATGCCGATGGTGGTTGAAGCCATCGTCGCGATGCAGGCCTGTGCCCGTATCGGTGCCATTCACTCTGTGGTATTCGGCGGCTTCTCCGCCGGCGCCGTGCGCGACCGTATCCAGGATGCCGGTGCCGTCGCCGTGATTACCGCCAACGAAGGCCTGCGTGGCGGCAAGACCGTTCCACTCAAAGCCACCGTCGACGAAGCGCTGACCATGGAAGGCTGCGAGACCGTACGCAATGTCATTGTCTACCAGCGCACCAATAGCGGCGCCAACTGGGTAGAAGGCCGCGATATCTGGTGGCACAAGCTGACCGAAGGCCAGAGCGAGCATTGCGAACCCGAGTGGATGAATGCCGAAGATCCGCTGTTCATCCTCTACACCTCCGGCTCCACCGGCAAACCTAAAGGCATCCAGCACAGCAGCGCCGGCTACCTGCTGGGCGCAGCCAACAGCTTCCGCTGGGTGTTCGATTACAAGCCGAACGATGTGTTCTGGTGCACGGCCGATGTGGGCTGGATCACCGGCCACTCCTATGTCTGCTACGGCCCGCTGGCCAATGGCGCAACCCAGATCATTTTCGAAGGCATCCCGACCTACCCGGATGCAGGCCGCTTCTGGCGCATGATCGAAAAGCACAAGGTCACCACCTTCTATACTGCGCCGACCGCAATCCGTTCGCTGATCAAACTGGGTGGCGATTTGCCCAAGCAGTACGACCTGTCCAGCCTGCGCCTGTTGGGCACTGTGGGCGAGCCGATCAACCCTGAAGCCTGGATGTGGTACTACGAAGTGGTAGGCGGCGGCCGCTGCCCTATCGTTGACACCTGGTGGCAGACTGAAACCGGCTCGGCCATGATTGCGCCGCTGCCAGGCGCAGTACCGACCAAGCCAGGCTCGTGCACCCTGCCTTTGCCAGGCATTATCGCCGACATCGTCGACGAATCCGGTGCTCAGGTTGAGCCGGGCCGTGGTGGCTTCCTGGTGATCAAGAAGCCATTCCCGTCCCTGGTGCGCACCATCTGGAATGACCCGGACCGTTTCAAGAAGACTTACTTCCCGGAAGAGTTCAACGGCCAGTACTACCTCGCTGGCGACTCGGCCAACCGTGACGAGAACGGCTACTTCTGGATCATGGGCCGCATCGACGACGTATTGAACGTCTCCGGTCACCGTCTGGGCACCATGGAAATCGAGTCGGCACTGGTTGCCAACCCGCTGGTGGCAGAAGCGGCCGTGGTCGGCAAGCCGCACGATGTGAAAGGCGAAGCCGTAGTCGCTTTCGTAGTGCTCAAGGGCGCCCGTCCGGAAGGCGAAGAAGCCAAGAAACTGGCGGCCGAACTCAAGAGCTGGGTGGCGCATGAAATCGGCAAGATCGCGCAGCCGGACGATATCCGTTTCGGTGAAAACCTGCCGAAGACCCGCTCCGGCAAGATTATGCGCCGCCTGTTGCGCTCCATTGCCAAGGGCGAGGAAATCACCCAGGACGTCTCTACGCTGGAAAACCCGCAGATCCTGGAGCAATTGCAGCAAGGTCTGTAAGCCCCTTCCGTCAGAGGTCTGACTCTACCCGCACCCTTTCGGTGCGGGTATTTTTCTTGATGCACCACACGATGACGAATAAATAGTAAAATCCGGACTGGCCAGCTAAAATAGCGCTTTATTTCCCCGCGCGGAGTATGCCATGGCCAGCAGCCTACTTATCCTGCTCGACGATATCGCCAGCATCCTTGACGATGTCGCACTGATGACCAAGGTCGCCGCCAAAAAAACCGCCGGGGTGCTGGGCGACGATCTGGCCCTGAATGCGCAACAGGTGTCCGGCGTGGATTCCAGCCGCGAGCTGCCAGTGGTATGGGCAGTCGCCAAGGGCTCCTTC
Organism: Aquitalea sp. S1-19; assembly: GCF_024343515.1. Taxonomy (NCBI): domain Bacteria; kingdom Pseudomonadati; phylum Pseudomonadota; class Betaproteobacteria; order Neisseriales; family Chromobacteriaceae; genus Aquitalea; species Aquitalea sp. S1-19. The sequence goes on from NZ_RJTZ01000006.1 coordinate 27,511, forward strand.
ATTAACAAGCTGATTCTGGTGCCACTGGCACTGGCCATCAGCGCGCTCGCCCCATGGGCCATCACGCCGCTCTTGATGCTGGGCGGGCTGTTTCTCTGCTTTGAAGGCGTGGAAAAGCTGGCGCACAAGATGCTGCATCCGGCCGAAGAACAAAGTCACGCCGCCGAACTGGCCGCCGCACTGGCGCAACCCGACACCGATTTGCTGGCACTGGAACAAGACAAGGTCAAGGGTGCAATCCGTACCGACTTTATCCTGTCGGCCGAAATTGTCGTGATCTCGCTGGGCACCGTGGCCGGCGCGAGCTTCAGCCAGCAACTGGCCGTCCTTGCCGCCATTTCAGTACTGATGACCGTCGGGGTGTACGGACTGGTAGCCGGCATCGTCAAACTGGATGATGGCGGACTGTGGCTGCTGCAACGCCCAAGCCCTGCCCTGCGCTCTCTGGGGCGCACCATTTTAGCGACCGCCCCCTGGCTGATGAAAACACTGACAGTGGTCGGCACTGTCGCCATGTTTCTGGTCGGTGGCGGCATTCTGGTACACGGCATCGCCCCCTTGCATCATGTAATCGAACAACAGGGCCAACTGTTTTTCATGCTGCCTACCCTGCTGAATGCGCTGGTCGGCATCATCGCTGGAGCACTCACACTGGCAAGCTTCAGCCTGATCCAGAAAATTCGCGGCTAAACAGCCCATTCAAATCCCGAAAGTCAGTCCATGTTTTCACTGCGTACTTTGCTCTTGCGACAAACCCTGTTGATTGCCGCCGTCATTCTGGCGGGGGCTTTGCTGGTAGTGCAACAAAGCGTCCATCTGAATGAGGCCGAGGCCACTAACCGCCAAACCAGCGCCGCCATCGCGGCATTCAAGGATGTGCGCTTTCACGTCGTCCAGATCCAGCAATTTTTGACCGATGCCTCCGCCGTCGGCGTGGCCGAATTTAACGATGCGCGCCAGCATCGCGATAGCGCCAAAGCGTTATTGCAGCAACTGGGCCAGCAGCAAACGGCGCTCGCCAGCGAAATCCATGCCGCTTCCGCACTGATAGATCCGCTGTACAACACCGGCGAGCGCATGGCGCATGCCTATATTGGCAGCGGACGGGAAGCCGGCAATGCCATTATGAAACAGCCGGAAACCGGATTTGATGCCGCCGCAGCCCGCCTGGCCGGCACGCTCGATCAACTGGCCAGCAGGCTGGACGCCAAAGTCACTGCGGACACCGCCCAAGCCGATGCCAGCATGCGCGATTTGATTTACACCAGCTGTGGCGTCTCGCTACTGGCCCTGCTACTGCTACTGGGTGGCAATATCCGTCTGGGAAAACGCCTGTTTTCCATCATGGGCGGCGAACCTGCGATTGCCCAGCAGCTGGTACGCGCCGTGGCAAACGGACGCCTGCAAGCGCATGAAAACCCGCGCGGCGACAGCGACAGCGTACTGGGCAGCCTGAACCAGATGGTCAGGCAACTGGCTCAGCATTTGCGCAATATCCATCAGGCCAGCCAGCAAATTGCCGTCTCCTCTTACCAGATTTCCGAAATCAGTGGCGACATCGTCGGTGTCAACCGCACCCAGTCGGAACAGGCGCTGGAGGTGAACGAGGCATCCAATGCGGTGCAAACGGCCGTCAGCGAGGTGAAGCTATTGTCCGATCAGGCTATCGCACAGGTCGAAGAAACCCGGCGGCGCGCGCTGGACGGACTGAAAGCGGTGCAAAACAGCCAGGCAGAAATGGGTACGATAGGCGAGCGCACGCAAGAGGCAGAAGACAAAGTCAGGGCTCTCACGCAGGCAGGCGAAGAGATAGGCAATATCGTGGATGTGATCCGCCATATCACCGAACAAACCAATATCCTGTCGCTCAATGCCGCCATCGAAGCGGCGCGTGCAGGCGAACAGGGGCGCGGCTTTGCCGTTGTCGCCGATGAAGTGCGCAATCTGGCCCAGCGTACCGCCAGCGCCACCAATGACATCATGGCCATCATCCAGCGTTTTTCCACTTTGCTGGCTGAGAGCGGCCATGCCATCAACGCCATCGCCAGCAGCACCCAAAGCGGGCTGGCGCAATCTGCCAACACGCTGGCAACGATAGATGCCATCGCCCAAAGCGCCGAAGACACACGTCAGGTCGCCCACCAGATCCACCATGTGGTCGATCAGCAAAACGAGTGCGTCTTGCGTCAGCAAAGTCGCCTGTCCGGCCTGTACGACACGCTGGAACAAAGTACGGCGCGCGTACACACTACCGGTCTGATCAGCCACGATTTGTACGAGGTCACCCAAAAATTGCGCGACCTGCTGGCCAGCTTCGAGTTTGAACGCGAACCGGAAGCACTGCTGCCGGTCAGCGAGCAGCGCACCAAGCCCCGGGCCGACAACAAACTGCTGGTCAAGCTCAGCCATCACCAGCAGCAACTCGAATGCATCAGCACCGATCTGTCGCTCAGTGGCATGAAACTGCGTCTGCCCATCCCACTGACACAGCCCGATGGCGATGTGCAACTGGAAATCATGACCCCGTTTGCCAATCTGGAGGACTACCGTAATCAGCAGCCTTTACGCCTTAAAGGCAAGATTGTCTGGCAGAAAGATGTAGCAGGCCAAACCATGCTGGCACTCAATTACGCGGCACAACTGTCGGCCAATGAAAAGACAAGGCTGGAGAGCTGCTTTGCTTTTCTGGGCAAGGCGGCTCATTTCGGCACCCCCGCCTCATCCGCGCGGATGGTCGGCAAAACAGAACCCGCCATCAGCCGCCCGCAGATCGCCCTGTCGCCCTCCCCCGCAGCGCGCTGACGCGCGCCCGACAGGTGGCAACGGGCACACCCCGCGGCCGCCTTTGCCCTGCCATGGCGTGCCGGCTCCAAGCTTAAGCCGGCACGCCATGTTCATAGATACAGACCTTGTTGCGTCCGCCGCGTTTGGCCAGATACATCGCCTCGTCCGCCTCGCGGATCAGGCTCTCCAGATCCGGCGTCTGTGGTGACCACAAAGACAGGCCAATACTCGGCGTGATATATAAGGCGTGTCCGCCGCATATGGCTTCCCCGCCCACTTCCGCCAGGAGTTTATCGGCTATTGCGGCGGCTTCTTCCACCTGCACGGCACAAAGCAGCAACACAAACTCGTCACCGCCAAAGCGCGATACCGTATCACTGGCACGCACCCCGGCCTCCAGCCTGCAGGCCACCTCGCGCAGCAAGGCATCACCGACGGCGTGCCCCAGCGTATCATTCACCCACTTAAAGCGATCCAGATCGATAAATACCACGGCAAAACCAAGGCCATCACGCTGCGCCCGAGCCAGCTCGACCCGCGCCCGGTCATAGAACAGAGTGCGGTTGGGCAGGCCGGTCAGGCCATCGTAATGCGCAAGATAGGCAATGCGGTCGTTTTCTTCCTTGATGCCAGTGATGTCGCGCGAGATACCGATATAGTTGGAGGTCTGCCCGTTCCCGTCGCACACCGCGGCAATCGACACCCAGGCCGTATAGGTCGCGCCGCTCTTGCGCCGGTTAAGCAGTTCTCCGCTCCACGCCCCCTCATGCGCCAGTTTCTGCCACATATCCCGGTAAACCTCGGGCAGCGTTGAGCCAGCACTGAGCACGGCTGGCGTCAAGCCGGCCACCTCGTCTACGGCATATTCGTTGATGCGGGTGAACGCACGGTTGGTCGATACGATCCGCCCGTCGGCATCGGTAATCATGATCGCCTCATGCGAAGCCTCGAACACGCTGGCGGCAAGGCGCAGCTGAGTCTCGTTGTGCCTGCGCTCGGTAATATCGAGCAAAGTTCCGACTGCCCCTTGCACGCGGCCATCAAGGCCGCGCAAGGCATTGAATTCCAGCGCGACCCATCTTGTCCCGCCCGCGCCTTGCAGGCGGAACGCCAGCTCGGCCACCGGCTGCCCACTCATGACCGAGCGGAACAGCGCAAACAAAGCGGCTCTGTCATCGGGATGAACGAATGCAAGCACAGACTCGCCCGCATACAGGCCGGGCGGCTGGCCGGCGATGTGCCAGAACATGCGGTTGGCAAAAGCCAGGCTGCCATCCCGCTCCAGTTGCACCACCCCCACCGGCACGCTTTCGACCAGGGTGTTGTAGCGGTTTTCACTCTCGGATAACTTGGCCTCGGCGCGATGCAACTCGTCGCTCCGGTAGCGCTCGATATGCGAGAGCATGGTATCCAGCCCCTGCGCCAGCGCTCCCAGTTCGTCCGCGCGCACCACACTGCTGCGCAGGCTGTAGTCCTGATCTGCCGCCACCTTGGCCATCAGGACGGATAGCTGGGTAATCGGGTCGGCAATATCCACCAGCAGCCGGCGCAGCATCAGAAAGGCCGTCACCATCGCCAGCAAGGCCAGCAGCACACCGGCACCGGCCTTGCCGAGCATAGCCTGATAAAAACGGGTCAGATGAAAGTGAATCACCAGTTCGCCCAGCACCTGATCGCGCTGCATGATTTTTTCGCGTAACTGCAGCGTGCTGTTGCCCAGCAGATGCTCGCGTCCGGCAGCCACTGTCGCCTGATCCGGATAGGCGGCAAACAGCTCGCCATCCTGCTCCAGAATTTCGGCACTATGTATCATCGGCGAGGCGCGCAGCGCCGCCAGCGTTTCTTCCGCCGCCTTTACATCATCAAAGCGCAGCGCAGCCGCGCTATTGTCGGCGATAATGCGCGCCTGGGTCTGCAGGCCCTGCTGCATGAAGGCCAGCGATGTACGGTAATCATTGGCAATCAACAGCAAGGTGGACAGCAAGATACAAACGGCCAGCGTGCTCAGCCCGATCAGCTGCAGCTTCATTCTTACCGGTAAGGTTCGATAGTCTAATCGCATGGCTACCTCAATAGACGGTACGCGCAAGGCGCAACAGGCGAGAACTGAGCTTCAGCCCGGAACGGCCCATCACCTGCGAATTGAATTCGAAATACAGCCGGCTGTTTTCCAGCCCCAGCCCCAGCATCACGCCATCACGCGCACAGCGCCAGTTCTCACATATCGACAGCACCGGCTCACGCTCGATACGGCGCGCCCAGCCGGACAATTCGGCTGTCGGCATTTCACCGAGATAGACGACCGAACAGTTGGCCAGCGAAGCATCGCGAACCAGACGCTCGACCTTGAGTCCATCTTGGCCCTCAAGCGCACGAAATGCCGGCCAGTCGGTATCGGAAACCACCGCACACAGGCGGCGCCCGCTTGTCGTCGCATCGGGCCATTGCACAAAGTCGAGCAGCTTGTAAACAAACACAGCCTTGTGTGCAGCTTCCCCGGCCCAGACAGGGCCAGCCAGCACGAGCGAAGCCAACAAACCCAGACAGATCGGCCTCATAGCGTGTAGCGCCCCCCCAGCCAGACAGTACGCCCGCGGGCGTAAGCCAAGGCTCCCTGCGACGGCTGCAGGTAGCTGCGATCGGTCAGGTTCAGTACCTGCAGGCTCAGCTCTAGCCCCTTGTGCCACGGCCGTGCGGCAAGGCGCAGGTTGGCAACACCATAAGCGCACGCCCATTCTTGCTTGTCGACCAGTTGACGCCTGGCCACCGCCTGCCACTCCAGCGCGCCCTGATAGCGCCCGTCTGCCGTCGCGACGTCGACACCGGCGCTGGCCACCCACGCGGGCGTGCCGGCGGGCTGCTCGCCGGCCGCGTCGCGGCTCTTCTGCCAAGCGAGGTTGGCGTAGCCGCCGAAGCCGGAAACATCGCGCGCACTGGCCGACAATTCGACTCCATGCGTCTTCAGCTGCATCTGGTTGACCGTCGGTATCCAGCCCAGATAAGTGATCATCCCCTGATTACGGTTGGCAAACAGCGAAGCACTGCCGCTGAAGCCACCCTGGCGGTATTCGAGCAAGAGTTCGTCACTCTTCACCCGCTCAAGCTCGGGACGTTGCTGCGGTATAGGTAGCCCGCCCTCGCTCATGGTCGACTCGTACTCGAAGGCATTGGGCGGGCGAAACGCCTCGGCGTGGATCAGCTTGACCGTGGTCGCCGCAGTGGGCGCCCATATCAGCGCCAGCCGCGGCGAAAACTCGCTGGCGTAATCGCTTACCTTGTCCAGCCGCCCGCCCAGCGTCAGTGCCCAGCGTTCGGCCAGCGCGATCTCGTCCTGCAGGTAGACGCCGACGCTGTCGCGCGCCGAGCGTGCCCTCCGGGGGGGCAACGCCACTCCTTCGACACGATACTGATCAGCATAATCACGCCATAAATCGCGTCGCCACTCGACACCAAGACTCAGACGCTGACGCGCGAATGCCTCGGTCGTCAGCCGCAGTTCGGTCCCGCTCCAGCGCGAGGCCGCACGCCAGCGCACCAGCCACGGCACATGCCCGACCTCCTCCCACGCTTCTAAAAATTCGCGCTCGCTCTGACCAACACTGAACTGCGCGGCCAGTTCTGTAGTGCTCCCCAACGCCCAACGCCCGGAGCCGCCTAACAGGTACTGGCTGTTCTCACCATCGGTACGGGCCGGATAGTATTCACCGTCGAAATCGGTACGCCGCTGCCCGCCAGCGTCAGGACGCCAGCGCGAGGCTAGCGCCACCAGACGATACTGCCCGGCGTCGACTGTCAACGATGCCTGCTCGCTGCGCTCGGCATAGTCAACGGATTCGCTATAGGTGCCCCGTTCGCCCAGCGGCTGGCCGCCGACCGTGCTGGTAAAAGTCGGGTTGGCGCGCCGCGCCGCCGACAGCCGCCATTCGACCCCGCGCCCGCCAACCCCGCCTAGCGTGCTGCCAAACGCCGTTGCGCCCGGCGTCGCCTGCGACCACAGCACCACCCCCTCGGCCGCGCGTCCACGGCGGGTGATCACGTTGACCACGCCATAGAGCGCGTTGCCGCCATACAGCGTCGAGCCCGGCCCCTTGATAAACTCGATGCGTTCGACTGCCTCGATATCGACCAGACTGTCGTAACCGAACAGCGCCTGGTTATATATGCCGTCATTGACGCGATGACCGTCGATCATCAGCAGGATGCGAGCGCCCCAGTCTGTAGACTGATTGGCGCTGCTACCTCGCACCGCCAGCGCCGAACCATGCGGCGTGTGAGCGGCCACCACACCGGCGACGCGCACCAGCGCGTCGGTCAGCGTGCGGTAGCCGTAACGGCGGATCTCGTCGGCGCTGATCACCGTCACGTTAGCCGGTGCCTCGGCTATCGGCTGCCGGCTCTTGGAGGCGCCCACCACTTCGGTGGCCAGCAAGTCATCCAGCGAACCGGTAAGCAGATCTGCATCGGCCGCCTGTGCGGCCATGCCTTGCAAGGCCAGCCATACTGCCGTCACACCCACTTTCAATATCCGTTTCATGCCAGCCCTCTTCTGATACCTGACCACACGCCCATCACCAAAAACCAGAATCTCTACAAAATAAGAATTTTATTAAATTGATTTTAACAAGAACCAAATCTCAATGCCATGGGCATCGCTCGGAGCGTTGTTTTATTCATAAAATCTAGCCACATCACGCCACACGCCAGACAGTCGGCGCGCCCTGCCGCACAAAACTTGTAGCACTTGCTCGAAAACAGGATAATTTCGTCCTTTGCCCGAACGCGAGCCTTTGTCATGGACTTCGGACACTACCTGCTCATCCTGGTTGCCACCGTATTGGTCAACAATGTGGTGCTGGTGCGCGTACTGGGCCTGTGCCCGTTTATGGGCGTTTCCAAAAAGCTGGATGCCGCCATCGGCATGGGTGCCGCCACGGCTTTTGTGCTGACGCTGGCCTCCGGCACCAGCCATCTGATCAACGAGTTGCTGATAGGGCTGGGGCTGGAGTATCTGCGCACCCTGTCCTTTATCGTGGTCATCGCCGCCATCGTGCAGTTCACCGAGATGGTGATCCACAAGACCAGCCCCATGCTGTATCAGGTGCTGGGCATCTACCTGCCGCTGATTACCACCAACTGCGCGGTACTGGGCGTGCCGCTACTGAATGCGCAAGAACAGCACAGCTTTGCCGAGTCGCTGGTTTTCGGCTTTGGCAGCGCAGTCGGTTTTTCCCTGATCCTGATTCTGTTCGGCGCCATGCGCGAACGGCTGGAAGGCGCGGATGTGCCGGCGCCGTTCAAGGGTTCGGCCATTGCCTTTGTCTCGGCGGGGCTGATGAGCCTGGCCTTTATGGGCTTTTCCGGCCTGGTCAAATAAGAAAGTAAAGCATGAGTGGTTTTCTGACTGCGCTGGCCATCATGGCGGCCCTTGCCATCTTGCTCGGCGCGATTCTCGGTTTTGCCTCGGTGCGTTTTCGCGTCGAAGCCGACCCGCTGGTCGACAAGATCGACGCCATCCTGCCGCAGACGCAATGCGGCCAGTGCAGCTTTCCCGGCTGCCGCCCTTACGCCGAAGCCATTGCCGGCGGCGAGGCCGATATCAACCAGTGCCCGCCCGGCGGCGAAGACGGTATCCGCAAGCTGGCCGAACTCTTGGGCGTGGATTTCAAGCCATTTGACGAGGGGGCGATTGAAGTCAAACCCAAATCGGTGGCACTGATAGACGAAACCACCTGCATCGGTTGCACCCTGTGCATACAGGCCTGCCCGGTGGATGCCATCGTGGGTGCGGCCAAGCAGATGCACACCATCATTGCCAGCGAATGCACCGGCTGCGAACTGTGCCTGCCGCCCTGCCCGGTCGATTGCATACAAATGGTGCCCGTCGGCACCACGGTGGCCAACTGGAAATGGTCGTATCCGGTGATTCCGATCAAGGCGGTGAAGGCATGAGCGCGCTATTTCGCTTTCACGGCGGCATCCATCCGCCCGAGTGCAAGGACCTCTCCAACTCCACGCCGATTGCCACGCCGCCCTTGCCGGCGCGCTTTGTCGTGCCGTTGTCCCAGCACTTGGGCAATCCGGCCAAGGCCTGCGTCGCAATTGGTGAGCGGGTACTGGCCGGCCAGCGCATAGGCGACGCCGACGGCCGCATCTCGGCGGCGGTGCATGCGCCGACTTCCGGCGTGGTCAGCGCCATCGGCCCGCACGCCGTGGGTCACCCCTCGGGCCTGCTGCAAGACTGCATCGTGATCGACAGCGACGGGCTGGATAACTGGTGCACGCCTAGCCCGCTGCCAAACTGGCAAGATGCCGGCGACGACGAAATCCGCACCTTTTTGCGCGATATGGGTGTGGTGGGCCAGGGTGGTGCCGTGTTCCCTACCAGCCTCAAGCTGGGCGTCAATACGCTGGAGCAACTCATCGTCAACGGTGCCGAGTGCGAGCCATTTATCAGTTGCGACGACAGGCTGATGCGCGAACGCGCCGGCGAGATCGTGGACGGCATCCGCATCGCCGCGCAATTGATGCACCCGCGCACGGTGCTAATCGGCATAGAGGACAACAAGCCCGAAGCCATCATCGCGATGCGCGCGGCCTGCGCCAGCAGCGGTTTTGAAGTGGTCGCCATTCCCACCCTGTATCCGTCCGGTGGTGCCAAGCAACTTATCCGCATCCTCACCGGCAAGAAAGTGCCGCATGGCGTGCGTGCGACCGATATGGGCGTGCAGTGTTTCAACGTCGGCACCTTGTATTCGCTTAAGCGCGCCATGGTGGATGGCGAGCCGGTGATCAGCCGCATCCTCACCCTGACCGGCCATCTGGCACGCCCCGGCAATATCGAGGCGCGCATCGGTACACCGTTTGCCCATCTGCTGGCCTGGGCCGGCATCCAGCCAGACAGCGAAGGCGTGATCATGGGCGGGCCGATGATGGGCTTCGACCTGCCTTCGCTGGAAGCAGGGGTGTCCAAGGCCAGCAATTGCCTGATTGCCAAAAGCGCCCAACTGTTTCCGCCGCGCCCGCCAGCCCTGCCCTGCATACGCTGCGGCGAATGCGCCAGCGTATGCCCGGCCGAATTGCAACCGATGGATCTTTACTGGTTTGCCAAGGCCAAAGATCTGGGACGGGCGCAGGAAGCCGACCTGTTCGACTGCATAGAGTGCGGTGCCTGCAGCTATGTCTGCCCCAGCCAGTTGCCGCTGGTGGATTTTTACAAATTCGCCAAGGACGAGATCTGGGCGGCCGAGCGCGACAAAAAGGCCGCCGATCGCGCCCGCATGCGCCACGACTTCCGCCAGTTGCGTCTGGAACGCGACAAGGCGGAAAAAGCGCAGCGTCTGGCCGCACGCGCCACACCCGCACCGGCCAGCAGTGCCGCACCCGACCCGGACAAGGCGGCCGCCATCCGCGCCGCCATGGCGCGCGCCGCCGAGAAAAAAGCCGAAGACAGTCACGCACCCGCCAAAACGCCATTAAGCGACGACGCCAAACGCGCGGCGATTGAAGCTGCCATGGCGCGCGCCGCCGCCAACAAGGCTGCGCGCGAATCCGCCGTCAGTACAGCGGCTGCGCCGGGAGATGAAGCCAAACGTGCGGCAATTGAAGCGGCGATGGCGCGCGCTGCCGCACGCAAAGCCGCACAGGCTGCCGCGACAGGTGCGGAGGCAGAAGCGGTGCCAGCCGCGATACCTTCCCAAGCTAAACCCGCCATCGACGACGCCAAGCGCGCGGCCATCGAAGCGGCCATGGCACGCGCCGCTGCGCGCAAAGCCGAACAGGGGGTAGATGTAGGAGCGGCGTCAGCCGCGATGCCTTCCCAAGCTAAACCCGCCATCGACGACGCCAAGCGCGCGGCCATCGAAGCGGCCATGGCGCGCGCCGCCGCGCGCAAAGCCGAACAGGGGGTAGAGGTAGGAGCGGCGTCAGCCGCGATGCCTTCCCAAGCTAAACCCGCCATCGACGACGCCAAGCGTGCGGCCATCGAAGCGGCCATGGTGCGCGCCGCGGCTAAAAAAGCCGAACGCGATGCGGCACAGAAAGGCGACAACTAAGATGCACGCTCCCTATATCGCCCGGCCGACCACCGTGTCCGTCATCATGCTCAAGGTGCTGCTGGCCCTGCTGCCGGCCATTGCCGTCAGCGTCTGGTTTTACGGCATCGGGCTGCTGGTGCAGCTAAGCTTAGCCAGCGCCACTGCCTTGCTGGCCGAAGCGGCCATGCTGCGCCTGCGCGGCGTGCCGGTCGCGCCCTTTCTCAAGGATGGCAGCGCACTGCTCACTGCCTGGCTATTGGCACTGTCCATGCCGGCGCTGGGTGCCTGGTGGCTGATTGTGGTGGCCACGCTGTTTGCCATTGTGGTGGGCAAACAGCTCTATGGCGGGCTGGGCAATAACCCGTTCAACCCGGCCATGGTCGGCTTTGCCGTGGCCATGGTGTCGTTTCCCGCACAGATGGCGCACTGGGGCATGCCGCACGGCCCGCTGGACAGCGCGGCGCAACTGGCGTGGATTTTCAGCCGCGAGTTGCCCGCCGGGCTGAGTCTGGACGCCATCTCCATGGCGACACCGCTGGACTATCTGAAAACCCAGCTATTGCTGGGCGGCAGCGATATCGCCAGCCTGAAGCAGGCACCCATGTTCGGCCATATTGCCGGCGTTGGCAGCGAATGGGTGGCGCTGGCCTATCTGGGTGGCGGTCTGTATTTGCTGCAGCAGCGCGTGATCAGCTATCAGACGCCGCTGGCGATGCTCGCGGGGATCACGGCACTGGCGGTGCCCTTGTGGCTATGGCAGCCGGCGCATTATGTCGACCCGCTGTTTCATCTGGTGGCCGGCGCCACCTTGCTGGCCGCCTTCTTTATTGTGACCGATCCGGTCTCCGGCCCGACCAGCGCCCGTGGCAAGCTGATCTTCGGCTTCGGTGTCGGCCTGCTGATCTATGTGATCCGCGTGTTTGGCGGCTACCCCGATGCGGCCGCCTTTGCCGTGCTGCTGATGAATATCGCCGTACCGCTTATAGACCAGCTCACCCGCCCGCCTGCCTTTGGCAAGCGCAAGCGCGCGAAAAAGGCAGACCAGCATGCTTAACGCCGCCCGCCAAGCCAGACGCAGCGCGCTGACCCTGCTGGTCTTTGCCCTGGTCACCACCGCCGTACTCGCGCTGACCTATGCGCTGACCCATGACACGGTACGCGCCAACGAAGATGCGGCACGCACCCGCTTGATGGCGCAAACCCTGCCCGAAGGCAGCTTTAACAACAACCTGATTGCCGACCCGGTGGCGCTGGATCAGGCCCAGCGCCAGACGCTGGGCTTGCCTGAAAACGCCACGGCCTTTATCGCGCGCCAGAACGGAAAACCGGTAGGACTGGTGTTTGAAAGCGTGGCACCCAACGGTTACGGCGGCAAGATCCGCCTCCTAGTCGGAATTCTTGCGAACGGCAAAATCAGCGGCGTGCGCGTGATCGCGCACAAGGAAACACCGGGGCTGGGCGACTATATCGACCACGCCAAAAGCCGCTGGAGCGAACAGTTCACCGGCAAGGGCATGGAGGCACGCTGGAAAGTAAGCAAGGACGGGGGCGACTTCGACTATATGAGTGGCGCCACCATCTCGGCGCGCGCCGTCAGCGCCGCAGTCGGACGCGTGGTCACGCTGTTTGATGCCAATCGCAGCCACTTTCTGGCCCAACCGTAAAGGAAAGCCACATGGAAACAAACACGGACGCCAGACCCTGGCGTGACATTGTCCATAACGGGCTATGGAAACAGAACGCCGGCGTGGTACAGCTCTTGGGCCTGTGCCCGGTGCTGGCGGTCAGCACCAGCGTGGTCAACGGCGTGTCGCTTGGGCTGGCCACCACGCTGGTCACCACGGTGTCCGGCGCGGCGGTGGCCACCTTTCGCCACACCATTCCGAATGAGATCCGCAATCCGGTCTTCATCATGCTGATCGCAGCCCTGGTCACCTGCGTCGATCTGGCAATCAATGCCTGGATGCACAGCCTGTATCTGGTGCTGGGGATATTTATTCCGCTGATTACCACCAACTGCATCGTCATGGCGCGCGCCGAGGCCTACGCCTCGCGCAATACGGTGCCAGAAGCCGCGCTGGACGGGCTGATGATGGGGCTGGGGCTCACCGGCGTACTGGGCATTCTGGGCGGCATGCGCGAACTGATCGGGCGCGGCACGCTGTTTTCCGGCGCCGAACTGGTGCTGGGCGATATCGGCCACGCGCTGGTGCTGCATGTGGTGCCGCCGGCTTTCAATTACCAGTTTTTGCTGGCGCTGCTGCCACCGGGCGCTTTTTTCGGCCTAGCCTTGCTGATTGCCGGCAAAAACTATCTGGACGCCCGTGCGCGCAAACGCGCAAGCCTCCCGGCAACGACAGACAATGAAACGGTCAGTGCCTGATGAATCCTGCCAAACGCCGCGCCATTTACCAGACTCTGCAACACGACAATCCGCACCCGACCACCGAGCTTGAATACGGCAGCCCGTTCCAGCTCTTGATCGCCGTACTGCTGTCGGCGCAGGCGACCGATGTGGGCGTCAACAAGGCCACACGCCGGCTTTTTCCCGTCGCACCGACCCCGGAAGCCATGCTGGCACTGGGTGAGGAACGTCTGGCCGAGGCGATCCAGACCATAGGGCTTTATCGCACCAAGGCGCGCAATACCATCGCCACCTGCCGCCTGCTGCTGGAAAAATATGGCGGCGAAGTACCCAAAACGCGCGAAGCGCTGGAAAGCCTGCCCGGCGTCGGGCGCAAGACGGCCAATGTGGTGCTCAACACCGCCTTTGGCGTGCCGACCATCGCCGTGGACACACATATTTTTCGCGTAGCCAACCGCACCGGCCTCGCGCCGGGCAAGGACGTGCGCGAGGTGGAAGACAAGCTGATGCGCTTCACCCCGCCCGAATTCCGCCAGGACGCCCATCACTGGCTGATTTTGCTCGGACGCTACACCTGCAAGGCGAGAAAACCCGAATGCGGACGCTGCATTATTCGCGAGCTCTGCGAATACCGGGCAAAACCGTTATGATTAAGCGATGCAGCACTTGAAATCATGGCCCCGCGCTGCATGTAAAAGGGGCTGGCAGCCGCTGTTGCCACTGTAAAGGATTTGTTGTGAATACCAGCCTACGCACCTTCGCCATCGCCCTGCTTGCACTGTCCGTCCTCACCGGCTGCGACAAGATCAGCCAGCTGATCAAGGGCGAGCAGCCTATTTCCAAAGTCGCGGTACCGGCACAGGACGGTCGTGTACAAATGCTGCTGCCCGACTTCACCTTGCTGGTCGAGCGCGATGGCCCGTCGGTAGTCAATATTCAGGCCACACGCGGCAGCGACAATCTGGCCAGCCCGCGCCAGAGCCAGTTGCCCGGAGGCATTCCGGAAGATGATCCCTTCTACGAATTTTTCAAACGCTTTGTACCGCCCGACCAGCAGGACAATCCGCCTGACGAGGGCGTGTCCTTTGGCTCCGGCTTTATTATCAGCGAAGACGGCTACATCCTGACCAATGCCCATGTGGTGTCCGGCGGCAGCCTGATCAAGGTGATGCTGACCGACCGGCGCGAGGTCAAGGCCAAGCTGGTGGGCCTGGACAAACGCACCGATGTGGCCGTGCTCAAGATAGAGGCGAGCGGCCTGTCGGCAGTCAAGATAGGCAACCCGGCCGAACTCAAGGTTGGCGAATGGGTGGCAGCGATCGGCGCGCCATTCGGCTTTGAAAACACTGTCACCGCCGGCATCGTCTCGGCCAAAGGCCGCAGTCTGCCGGATGAGAGCTATGTGCCGTTTATCCAGACCGATGTGGCCATCAACCCGGGCAACTCCGGCGGCCCGCTATTCAACCTCAAGGGCGAGGTCGTCGGCATCAACTCGCAGATCTATAGCCGTTCCGGTGGCTTTATGGGGATTTCCTTCGCCATTCCTATCGACATCGCCATGGGTGTGGTCGAGCAGCTCAAGACCAAGGGCAAGGTCAGCCGCGGCCAGCTGGGCATCCATATCCAGGAGCTGACACAGGAACTGGCCCAGTCCTTCGGCCTTGACCGGCCGCATGGCGCGCTGGTGGTGCGGGTCGAACCCGATGGTGCCGCAGCCAAGGCCGGCGTGCAGCTGGGCGATATCATTATCAAGCTCAACGACAAGGTGGTGGACAGCTCGCGCGACCTGCCTATTCTGGTTGGCGCCATGCAGCCGGGCACCGAGGTGAAGCTGACGCTATGGCGCAAGGGCAAGGAGCAGGTCGTCACAGCCAAACTGGCTGAACTAAGCCCCGAGCCAAATGAAGCCGCCTCAGCCCCATCAGGCGAAGTTCAGCCATTCAACTTCGACAAGATAGGGCTGATCGTGACCGAGCTCACGCCCGAGCAGAAAAAAGAGCTGGGCGTCAAAGGCGGCTTGCTGGTGCAAAAAGTAAAAGGCATCGCGGCACGCTCCGGCCTGATGATGGGTGATGTGATTATCGGCATCAACCAGAACGAGGTGGGCACGGTCAAAGGCTTCGAGCGCGAGCTGAATGCCGCACGCGGCAATATCGCGCTGCTGGTGCGGCGCATGGACAACACTCTGTTCATTCCGCTGAAAATCGAATAACACCATGGCCGCCCTTCAGGGCGGCCTTTTTTTGCTTGTTTTGCAAGGGGAAAACATGAAACCGGTCGCCATTTTCCAGCACTATCCGGGTGAAGGCCCCGGTTATTTTGCCGAATTCGCCGAACGCGTCCACCTGAAAACCCGCCTGTTCCAGGGCTATGAAGGCCAGATGCTGCCCGAAAGCTGCCGCGACTATGCAGGTCTGGTGGTCATGGGCGGGCCGATGAGCGTGCGCGACCGCCTGCCCTTTGTCGAGGCGGAAAAAAGGCTGATTGCCGAGGCGGTCAAACTGGAAATACCGGTGATCGGTCACTGTCTGGGCGGACAACTGCTGGCCGAAGTACTGGGCGGCGAAATTACCGACAACCCAGGCGGCAGCGAAATCGGCTGGCATCCATTATCCAGCCATGAACCGGCAGGCGCGCACTGGTTTGGCGCAGCCGACGGCGTCGAAGTGTTCCACTGGCACAGCGAAAATTTCACCCTGCCAAGAGGCGCACAGCTATTAATGTCCAGTGCCCACTGCCCGCACCAGGCCTTCAGTCACGGCATCCATCTGGGCATGCAGTTCCATATCGAGATGACCAGCCATATGCTGGAACACTGGAGCGAATGCGAAGACGAACTGGCGCCGCATCTGGGCAAACCGGGGGTGCAAGAAGCACTAGAACTCAAGGGCAATGCCACGCAAAGGGTGCTGGGTTCCAACCGTCTGGCCGAACACGCCTACCGCGTATGGGTACAAGGCTTGAAAGCCTGAGAGCGTGTTCACGATCTCGCGAGCGAGGGCGAGACAAGGCGAAAATGGCTGAGAAAGCGGAATGTACAGGTGGTACATGAGCATTTCGAAGCCATTTTTAACGCCGTATCGCTGATGCGCAGCAGATCGTGAACAGGCTCTGAGGCCTTACCAGTTTTTGAACGGGTGCTGCATCAGCGCCGAATTGTAATAGCGCACCTCGCCCGTGACTTCCGCGCCCAGCCACGCCGGGCGCAGAAAGTCTTCGTCTTCATGACCCAGTTCGATCTCGGCGACAATCAGCCCCTGGTTGTCGCCGAAGAACTCGTCGACTTCAAAAGTATGGGCGCCTGCCGTCACCAGGTGGCGCACCTTGTCGATCACGCCCGGCTCGCACAAAGCCAGCAAGGCCTCGGCTTCGGCGCGCGGAATTTCCCGCTCCCACTCGTAACGGCTGGCGCCGGAGGCATTGCCTATGCCCTTGACGGTCATAAAACCCTGCTCGCCCTTGATGCGTACGCGTACGGTGCGCTCGGGCACCGATGACAGATAGCCTTGGGTAATGCGCTGCTGCGCATGCGCCTCAGCGCGAAAATTGCCCGTTACCAGAAATTTGCGTTCTATCTCGACAGCCATACAAGCTCCTTGCCCGGCACGCGCCAGGACTTATTGTTCATCCGAAACGGCGTTGTGGCGATCATCCGCACTGCACTTATCCGTACCCTGTGCCATACGCCTGCAGCCCTGCCCGTGCACCGCGTGCAAGCGGCAAGTCAAATACGTCCGCGCAGCAGACTCAAAGCGGGCTTCACGCCCCTGCCGTATCCAGCTTGATGCCCAGTTCGACACCATTGGCATCAGAGCCTGCCTTGTCCGGTGCGCCCAAGGTGATACGCCCAGCCAGCGCTGCATCCACCTCCAGCATGATGGCGCGCGCAGCCGCAGCGCGCGCCTGTGCCAGCGTGGCCAGCTCGGCATCTGCTACCGGCGTTGCCGCAATCATTTCTTCGCGCAAAGCCTGGTAGCGCGCATCATTGTCCGGCAGTGCCAACAGGCGCTGCATCAGCTTGATGCGCCCTATCTTGTCGACGTATACCGACTTCACCGCATCCTGCATCGCAGGGTCGCCCATGTCCGGCAATGGCAAAGGCTCGCCCGGCAATAACTGGAAGCGGGCAGCGGCCAGAATGGCGCGGTCTATCCTGGAGCGCGCCAGCGCCTTGCGATCGGCCTCGGCATAGCGCCCGGCTATTTCCAGCTTCAGCTGCGGACGCTTTTGCAGCAGCGTGGCGAGCTGGTCCAGCTTTTCGCGCTCGGGTGGCGACACCGCCGCTTCGCCCGGCACGGCATACACCGCGTCAAATCCCTCGCCCCCCAGCAAGGCACCCAGCGCTCGGAACGGCGCAGTCGCCACCTTGGTCACCACATTCTTGACCGCCTGCCACACCAGATGACCGACACTGAACTCGGGATCATCCAGGCTGCCGCTGACAGGCAGATCCAGATCGATGCGCCCGTCACCGTCTTCCAGCAACGCGATTGCCAGACGCAGCGGCAGACGCGTGCCTTTATAGTCGGGCAGTTCTTCACCCAGTTTGAGGCTGTCTATCACCACGCGGTTTTCCGCCTTGAGCGCACGCCGATCCAGACGGTAGCTGACATCCAGGCTCAGGCGACCGTCGTCCACCTGCCAGCCGGCAAAACTCATCGAGTACGGGTTCAGGCTGTGTATCGGAATATTGCGAAACGCCAGCGCAATATCGAGGTCATCAGTCACCGCCTGCGGCGACAGCGCGCCCTTGATACGCACATCGCCGTAGCGGTCGACTTCACCATTGAAAGACAGGCTGGCACGGCGGCCGGCGCGGCTGGAAATGCCCAGCACCGACCCGTTCAAGTCGTGCATGCGCGTGGCAAAAGCCGGCTTCATGCCCTGATCGGAAAACTCGAGATCGCCCTGGGTGACACGCACGCTGGCGATATCCACGGCATAGCCCGGGCCTTGTTTGGCGGCGGCAGGCTTAGCAGTCGCCATCTTGCCGGCAAACAGCTTTTCTACATTGCTGCTGCGCTTTTCATCCAGTAAAAACCGCGCCACCGGCTTGTCCAGGCGGATTTCTGCAATGCGCGCGCGTTTGGCGTCGGCCTGTATGCCCTGTATTTGCAAACGTTGCCAGGCTAGCAGAGGCTGCGTCTGGCCCGGCTCCATCACCGCTAGCCGTGCAATATCGCCCTTGCCGCGCACCGACCAGTCTGCCCCTTGCCAGCGCGCATCCAGCGCCGCCGCCAGCGACCCCGAGCGCAGCTGCAAAGGGGTAGCGGCCAAGGCATAAGGCGCAAGCGCTTGTAACGGCACACCCTTAAGCGCCAGCCTGGCCTGGCCGCTGACATTTTCCAAGCTGGTGCGGCCGTTCAGATCAAGCTGCCCGCCCTCCAGTCGACCGTTAAGCGCAACGGCCAGCGCCCCCTGTTCCGGCATGACCGTACCGGCAAGGCCGGTGAGCGCAAGCGTCAGCGGCTTGGGCATCGCCTCGTCGCGCCAGCGCACACTGCTGTCCGCCAGCGTCAGCTGCGGCAAACGCGTCTGCCATGCACGGCCGCTTGCCGGCGCGGCCTTGGACGTAGGCAAGCCAGGGCGCTGCTGCAGATAACGGGCAATATTGATCTGCCCGCCGCGTGTCTGCACCACGTCCAGCTGCAAGCCGGCCAAATCAAGCGTGCCGGCGTCAAGCTTGCGCACGGCGGTGTCCACATCAAGCCCTTGCAGCGCAAGCGAAGACAGCTGCAGCCAGCGTGCTTCCTCACTTTGCAGTGTCAGCGCCGCCAGTTGCCCCTGAACCTGATCGACGCGAACTGCACCGGCGCTATCCAGCCGCACCCGTGCCGACGCTTCGGGCAACTGCCCCGATACCCGCAAAGGCCGGATAAAGCCTGCATCATCCAGCTGGAACTGCGCATTTTTAAGCCATAGCTTGTCCAGTGCCAGGCTTAAGCCGGGCGTTGCCGTGGCGGACTTGTCCCCACTTGTGTCCGGCACCGGCAAAGCCGCCTGCCAGTCAAGCAAGCCTTGCTGATTACGCAGGCCATTAAAGCTCAGGCCATCAAGCCTCACGCCCTGCACGCGGGCACGCATGCCATCCAGCACAAAACTGGCACCGCTCACATCCAGCGTTTTAAGCAAAAGCGGATTGCCGCTGCCCGGCGCCTTGAAGGCCAGATCGCTGCCTTGCAGCGCAAGGTGCGGCAAGACAAGCTCAGGCTTGCTGCCCGGCATGGCAAAACGGTAGCGCGTATTCAGCGAGACGCTGCCCTGCGGGCTTGCCAGGCGCAGATGCGGCGCAACCCACGGCCAGATGCTGGCCAGCTTCAGGCCCTGCAGCGAAAGTTCGCCCTGTGACGCCAGAGGTGACAGTCCCACCCGGCCTTGCCAGATAAGGCGCGCCCCGTCGTTCAGGCTGGCATTCAGTTGCAGTTGCCCATCGCGCCCGCTCAGGGTGGACAGCTCATTGAGCGACAGATCAAACGGGGTGAGCGCCGCCCTGCCGCCCCGGGTGCCCGCATCCTCCAGCGCAATCACCCCTTGCCTGATGCGCAGCGCTTCGATCAGAAGAGAAGGCAGGCTGTCGTCTGTGCTCTTGGCTTTCTCATCCTTGCTACTTGCCGCCTCGACCAGACGCGCCCAGTTCCACACCCCGGCTGCATCGCGCGCCAAGGTCAACCTGGGCGCATCCAGATTCAGCGCGGACACTTGCCAGCGCCCGGCCAAAAGCGCCCAGAGTTCAGCATTAATCAGCAGCCGCTTGGCCGCAAACAGCGGCGCGCCCTGGCTGTCGCTAAGCTCGATGTCGCCCAGCTCGGCGCGCATGGCCCACGGAGCGATATCCACCTGCCCCAATTGCAGCTTGTAACCTATGCCCTGCGCCCAGTCGGCTGCGCCTTTTTGCAAAAGGCGCGGCGCCAGCGCGTACAAGGCCCCCCATAGCAGCGCCACCAGCGCCAGCAAGGTCATGGCCAACAGGCGAAGGCCACGCCAGCGCCTGGCCGGCCTGGCTATGTGTTCGGGAGCAGCTTGATTCATGAAGTTCTTGGGTTTGTTATCGTGTAGTGATGCCAATGATGGCACAGATGCCACACTCTTGGCCTGCCATGCAGTTTTTCCTGCCAAATTCACGCATTAGTCATAGGATGCGTGTTGAGCATTTTAAACAGCTGTGCACCGCATAGCCCAAACGGAGACGCTTATGCCCCCAGTCCCATGGCCTGCCCCCAAAGCCAACCTTGCCCTCGCCAGCATCGACGATTTAAACGACCGGCGCGCCTTTCTGATTCTCGCCCAGCGCAAAGGCGCACTGGTCAATTTTGCCCGCCGGGCCACCAGCTCCGGCGCTCACCCGTAATCACCATCAAGGACTTGCCATGCAACACGCAGAACAGATCAACCAGTGGTTGGACGACAATCACATCACCGAAATCGAATGCCTGATCCCGGACATGACCGGACTGGCCCGCGGCAAGATCGTGCCGCGCCACAAGTACAACCCCGCCGAAGGCTTGCGCCTGCCCGAAGCTGTCCTGTCGATGACAGTCACCGGCGACTACCCCGAGCAGGACTTCACCGCCGTTTCCGACCCCGATATGCGCCTGCTTGCCGATGCGGCCAGTGTGCGCCCGGTACCGTGGGAAAAAGAGCCGACCGCGCAGATCATCCATGACTGCCTGAATTTTGACGGCACGCCGGCCGAACTTGCACCACGCAATGTATTGAAACGCATCCTCAAGCTATATGAAGATGCCGGCCTCAAGGCCGTGGTTGCACCCGAAATGGAATTTTATCTGGTCGAAGTACAGCCGGATGAAGACATCCCGCTCACCCCGCCGGTCGGCCGTACCCGCCGCACCGAAGCCGGACGCCAGAGCTTTTCGATTGACGCCGTCAACGAATACGAAGACATCTTCGATGTGATGTATGACTGGTGCGAAGCCCAGGGCATCCAGCTCGATACGCTGATCCACGAGATGGGCACCGCCCAGATGGAGATCAACCTCGACCACGGCGATCCGCTGGCGCTGGCCGACCAGGCGTTTTTGTTCAAGCGCACAGTGCGCGAAGTGGCCATCCGCCACAATATGTACGCCACTTTTATGGCCAAGCCCATGCAGGGCCAGCCCGGCAGCGCGATGCACATCCACCAGAGCGTGGTCGACATCAAGACCGGACAGAACATTTTCTCCAATAGCGATGGCACACCGTCGGATGCGTTTTACCACTTTATCGGCGGCCTGCAGACCTATCTGCCGCCGGCGATGCCGTTTTTTGCTCCGTATGTGAACTCCTATCGCCGCCTGTCGCGCTATACCTCGGCACCGATCAATCTGAGCTGGGGCTTTGACAACCGCACCTGCGGCCTGCGCGTCCCGCACTCCAGCCCCGAGGCACGGCGCGTGGAAAACCGTCTGGCCGGTGTCGACGTCAATCCTTATCTCGCGATCGCCGCCAGCCTGGCCTGCGGTTTTCTGGGCATGCAGGAGAAGATCAAGCCGTCCGAGCCGCTGACCGGCAGCGCCTACGAGCAGCCACACCAGCTGCCGCGCCATCTGGACGATGCGGCCGATCTGCTGCGCGCCTGCGAGCCTTTGGCCCAGGTATTCGGCCGCCACTTTATCGACACCTATTGCGCGATCAAAGAGGCGGAATACCGCGAGTATTTTGATGTAATCAGCCCGTGGGAGCGCCGCTTCCTCTTGCTGCACGTCTAAGCAGTTGATTTAGTTGATACTCACGGTAAAAGACGGGGCTAACGCTTATGGCGTTAGCCCCGTCTTGCTGGCCTCCTGGATCGCGCCTGTTTGTAGCCTGCAAGGGTGGGATATTTCCATTGCCAACATCAATAACGGAGTGGTTATTAATAACAAATCCGATATAAGGCTAAGAGATGCCTCTATCGTCGGCCTCACCATCAAAGTTGGCGCAAGAAAAAAGTGCGCGGCTGAACTTTCGAATTATTCAACAACGCCGGATTGCCCCGGACGATTCTGGTATATGACCAACCTAATTTGATATCTTCGATTCATAATTAGTGTTTTATGATACTGTTTGCCGGTTTCATGGGGCGTGATCCGTGCTGAAACGGGAAACATGGGTATCACCTTGATATTTATATCTGATATTCTTTTGCGAACGTTTATTTATTTGGACTTCCATGCTGGGAGCTTTACTGCACAGGGATGCATTTGACCGGCTATTGATCCGCCTGGTCGCCAATCCCGCCTTGACGGCGGTGATCAGTGCGACGGTGCTGATCGTGCCGCTGGTGGTGCTGCGGGCGCTGCTGCAGGTGCTGTCCATGACGGCAGGCGCGCTGCAGTGGCCGGACCTGGCCGCACAGTTGCAAGACCTGCAGGCGATCTGCCTTGCCCTGGTGCCGTTGCTGCTGAACATCTATATGGCGCTGTATTACGCGGCCAGGGACCGCCTGTCTCCGGTATTTTGCGTGACGGCGGGTATCTGCGTATTGATGGTGTTCGACCTGGTATGGCAGGGCAAGGCGGCCATCCTGCCTGACAGCATCCCGATGGCGCTGTTCGCCGGTTTCCTGTCCAGCATGCTACTGAAAGCCAGCAAGCGGCTGCCGTCGATTTCAAGCGGCACGGCGCACGGACTGGTCGAGCAGAGCATCAACCATATGTTGAGCCTGATTGCCATTACTGCCGGTGCCGCTCTGTTTGCTTTTTTGCTGGCGCCGCTACGCCAACTGCTGGTAGAAAACTGGCTGCAATGGCAGGCTAGCCTGCATCCGACCGAGTTTAGCGGCGGCTTGCTGTACGAGGCCATGCGCGGGATCAGCTGGCTGTTCGGCGTGAATGGCCATCATCTATGGAGCGAAACCAGTGCCGCCCTGCAGCAGTCCAGCCAGATCAATATGGCGCAATGGCGTGCCGGCGAAGCGTCGCTTCAACTGGTAAGCAATACCTTTTTCGACGTGTGGTGCGCATCTGGCGGTAGCGGCGGTACCCTGAGTCTGGTGCTGTGCATGCTGTTGCGGGCACGCGACAAGGGCTACCGTCAGCTGGCGCGTGCATCCTTGCCGCTGGCGTTCATCCATATCAACGAGCCCGTCATCTTCGGTGTACCGGTCTTCTTCAATCCGGTGATGGCCATTCCTTTTCTGCTGGTGCCGGCAACCGGTTTTGTGCTGGCCTACACGGCCACCTGGCTGGGTCTGGTACCGGTGCTGCAGGTGCAAACCGGCTGGATGATGCCGCCACTGGTCAATAGCTGGATTGCCAGTGGCGGCTCTTTTGCTGCCGTGCTGTTGCAGTTGCTGATCATTGCCCTGGGTGTCGCGATCTACTGGCCGTTTTTTGGCTGGATGGAGTACCGCAGCCAGGGCGGGGCCGCCGCTTCAGGCAAGCTGGACGAGTTTACCCACGCGACCGAGCAGATTGAAGTCACCGCCCAGCGTCACAGCTATGTGGCGGACATGCTGCTTAATTTCCGTGCGCAAAAAGAAGTCGAAACGCTGCATACACAGGGGCATTTCGTGCTGTATTACCAGCCCCAGATCGAACTGGCGAGCGGACGCATCACCGGTGCCGAAGCCTTGCTGCGCCATCAGCATACCGATGGCCGCATCATGGCGCCCACCTTTATCGCCAGTTTCGAGCGCCTGGGCCTGATGCCCGAACTGGACTTCTGGGTGCTGGAGCACGCCATTGCCGCCGCGCATGACCTCGGGCAGGGCGTACCCTTTACCCTGGCCATCAACCTGTCGCCGCAGACGCTGCTGGATCCGCGTCTGGGGGGCGTACTGGACCGTTTGCTCGCCACGCCGCTGCCTGCCGGGGTGTCGCTGGAAATAGAAATCACCGAAAACCAGTCCGCCGGCGACTTCAAGCGCTTTACCGCCAATCTGGCCGACTTGCGTGCGCGCGGCCTGCGTATCGCGCTGGACGATTTTGGCAGCGGCTACTCCACGCTGGCCTATCTGACCAGTTTTCATTTCGACAAGATCAAGCTGGATCGCTCGCTGGTGCTGGCACTGGACAGACCTGACGGGCGTGCCTTTTTTGCGTCCATCGTCAGCATGTGCCGGGTGTGTGGTGCCCGGGTACTGGCCGAGGGAGTGGAAACCAGCGCCGAGCTTGAACAGATGAAGCTTTGTGCGGTGGATGTGGTGCAAGGCTACTATTTCTACCGGCCGATGCCGATGGCCGATTTGCAGTCCCGTCTGGGCGGATAGCATCGCGGGCAGGTGCTGACAGTGGCCTTGCCGGCCAATCCTTCCGCTGGCTGCAGATCTGGCGCTTTGTCGCCGGCAAGCAGGGCTCGGCGCCACTGGTGTTTGCCTACCAGCGCCCATGGGAAAAGGATGCGCCACTGCGCGAACTGCGCTAGTTAAAACCAGCGCTCATCGTGAACAGCGCCAAATAAAAACAAGGGCTGGCACATGCCAGCCCTTATGCAGAAATCAGCTGCTTGATGCGGGTCTTACAGCAGCTTCATCTTTCTGGCCTCCTCGGTCAGCTCGGCGCGGAAATTGGGGTGGGCGATCGAGATCAGTTCCTGCGCACGCTGCCTGAGGCTTTTGCCGCGCAACTGCGCAACGCCGTACTCGGTCACCACATAGTTCACATCATTCTTGCTGCACGAAACGAAAGTCCCCTCGGTCAGGGTCGGTACAATGCGCGAAATCGTGTCGTTCTTGGCGGTGGACGGGGTCACGATAATGCCGCGCCCGCCTTTGGAACGGTTGGCGGCGCGAATAAAATCGGTCTGCCCGCCGGTACTGGAAAACGGCTTGTAGCCCAGGCTTTCCGAGCCGCACTGGCCGGCAAAATCCAGCTGCAAGGTGCCGTTGATCGCCACCAGATTATCGTTCATGCCGGCGATGGCCGGGTCATTGACGAAATCGGATGGCCGCATCTCCAGCATCAGGTTGTGGTGCATCGCCCGGTACAGACGCTGGGTGCCCAGCGCGAACGTCGCAATCATCTTGCCCGGCATAAAGTTTTTCTTGCGACAAGTAATGGCGCCGCTCTCCCACAGGGAAATAATGCCGTCGCCTATCATCTCGGTGTGGATGCCCAGATCGCGCTTGTGCGTCAGCTGGGTCACAACGGCATCGGGGATGCCGCCAAAGCCAATCTGCAACGTATCACCGTCGTTGATCAGTCCGGCCACATGCGCACCGATGGCCTTTTGTACCTCGCCGATTTCCGCCATTTTCACTTCGCGTAGCGGCAAGCTGCTTTCCACCACGGCCGCCACCTGAGAGATGTGCACATGGCACTCGCCATAGGCAAAGGGAACATTCGGGTTGACTTCCAGCACGATGGCGCGGGCGCGCTCGACAGCGGCCATCGCATAATCCGCCCCCAGGCTCAGGGAGAAATAGCCATGCTCGTCCATCGGTGACGCGAGCGCGAACAGCACATCGGCCGGCAATTCGCCGCGCTTGATCATGCGTGGAATTTCGGAAAAATGGTTGGGCACCAGGTCCGCCCACCCTTCCTGGCAAGGCTTGCGGGTCGTTCCACTCAGAAAGTAGGCCACATGGCGCACATGGTCGGTGGTTTCCGGGTCGTAGTAGCCGTAATTGCCCAGTCCCAGCAACTGGTAAACCTTCACATCCCTGAATTTACGCCTCGCCTCGCCAAGCGCAGTCAATAGCTCGGGCGGTTCACTTGCCGCCGTCGGCACGATAATACTGTCGCCATCCTTCACCCAGCCCAGCGCATCCGCTGCACCAAGCTGCTTTTGCCGATAAAGATCCAATATGTTTTGCATTATTTTTCTCCCTTGCAGAGCTGATGGGCACCAAAAAACCCTGACGCAAATAATGCCATAAGAATTGTTTTTCAGCCTGTAAAATAGAAATAGCCTACGAATTGCCGGCGACAGGCTATCGGCCAGCGCCCGCAACAAGAACCGGGGCAGATATTGTTCAGCACCACTTTCCCCGCGCTGCCGCTGGCGCTACCATGGCGGCCTTTTGCAGGAGAGCGGCAGATGAAGCGCCAGCAGTGGGACGTGTTCTGCAATGTGATCGACAACTACGGCGATATCGGCATCGCCTGGCGTCTGGCGCACCAGATTGCGCATGAGTATGGCCAGGCGGTCAGGCTATGGGTCGACGACATGCAAAGCTTCGCCCGTATCGAGCCCATGCTGGACGCCGCCCAAGCGCAGCAGATGCTGGAAGGCGTAGAAATCCGCCACTGGCCGCGCGCCCCTTCCTGTGGCACATCTACCCGCAGGACGAAGACGCCCATATCGTCAAGCTCGATGCCTTTTTGCAACGCTACAGCCAGAGCCTGTCCACGCCGGCACGACAGGCACTGACAAACTGCGCCCATGGCTGGAACCGCGGCACAGGCATGGCAGACGCGTGGATAGCTTTGCAGGAATATCTGCCTGAACTGGCGGGGCATGCCCGCATCTGGCCGCAACAGGCACTGGGGCGCAGCGCACTTGCCGCGAGGCTGGTGCAAATGATTGAAAAACAGCTACAATAGCGCCCTCTTGGGGAAAGCATTCCCCGAAATCAATTCAAGCTTTGGGAATGTTTAGTCATGAAAACCGCACAGGAACTCCGCGCAGGTAACGTCTTTATGGTCGGCAGCGAGCCGATGGTTGTGCAAAAGGCCGAATACACCAAGTCGGGCCGTAACGCCTCCGTCGTCAAGATGAAGATGAAGAACCTGCTGACCGGCGCAGGCAGCGAAACCGTTTACCGCGCTGACGACAAGTTCGACGTCGTGGTTCTGGACCGCAAGGACTGCACCTACACCTACTTCGCTGACCCGATGTATGTGTTCATGGACACAGAATTCAACCAGTACGAAGTCGAAGCCGACAACCTGGGCGACACCCTGAACTACATCGTTGACGGCATGGAAGACGTTTGCCAGGTGACCTTCTACGACGGCAAGGCCATCTCGGTTGAACTGCCGACGACGGTTGTGCGCGAAGTTGAATACACCGAGCCTGCCGTACGTGGCGATACCTCGGGTAAAGTGCTGAAGCCGGCCCGTCTGGCAGGCACCACCTTCGAAATCCCGGTTCCGGCTTTCGTCAACACCGGCGACAAGATCGAAATCGACACGCGCACCAACGAATTCAAGAAGCGCGCCTGATTTAACGCTGCACCAAGCAGCGCTTGACCAGGAAAAGCCAGCCGGATGAACGGCTGGCTTTTTTACGTCTGCGGCTACCCAAATCTGCCTTACAAGGCCAGCGTCCCCTGCGACACCATGTACAGCGCAGCGATGGCCAAGGCCAGCACCAGCAAGCCCAGCGCGGCTTCCAGCGGATGGGAGAAGAACTTCTCGCCCCGCTCGTGCTTGGCCTTCAGATAAAATGGCAGGCCCAGCGCATACAGGATCATCGACAGCAGCAAAAAGCTCAGGCCGCCGGCGTAGATCAGCCAGATGCCGTATACCGTGCCCAGCGCGGTCAGAGCGACCAGCGTCACCGACTTGACCTTTGCCTTGAGCGCCAGACGCAGACCAAAGCCGGCGCATAGCAGGTAAGGGATCAGCGCCATCGACGAAGCCAGCTGGATCAGGATGTTGTAACCGGCATCGTTCAGATGGTTGATCACCAGCACCAGCGAGATCAGGCTATTGGTCAGCCATAGCGCATTGGCCGGCGTGCCGTTCTTGTTGAGCTTGCCGAATGCCTTGGGCGCGGTATTGTTGTCGCCGCGCGCAGCCAGATACAGCATCTCGCTGGAGATCATGGTCCAGGCAAGCAGTGCGCCGCCAACCGACAGCACCAGACCGATATTGATCAGCATCCCGCCCCACGG
>NZ_RJTZ01000060.1:0-20234 GCF_024343515.1 Aquitalea sp. S1-19
TGCCGCCCGGCCTCGAGGCAGGCTTGTGCGGGCTGTGCCGGATTGACGTAAACCCTGACCTGGCTGCCCGCCGGATACTTGGCCACTCTGGCCTCGGCACCGGAAGCACTCTGCTGGTAGCCGGCATCGGGAAAGGATACGGTGGAGCCGGTGTAGTCCACCCCGTTGTAGCGATAGCGGTAGGTCACCAACGCCTTGTACTCCTCGCGGTTGCTGGCATCGCCACCACCGCGGCGCGGGCGGCTGTCGACGCCGCTGGCGGTAATTTCACCAATGGCCGTCGGCCAGGCTTCGGCCGCCCGCCCGGTTTCACCCAGCCGCCACAGATAGGCAAACGCCGACAGACCGACCGCAATCAGCAGCAAAGGCAGAAACTTTTCCATCAGGTTCAGCTATTGCGTTTGCCGTTGGCGCGCTTGGCGTATTCCTGCTCGCGCGCCTGCTTGGCGGCGGCGCGCTCGGCGATCAGTTCCTTGGCGCGCTTTTTCCACACCGCCCACTCATCCGGACGCTCCAGCGTCAGGCGGCCAATCAGGCCATCGCGGAACTCGGTCAGCACGATTTCGGACGCTTTCTGGATATTGATGCGGCCACCGCCCAGCACCGCGCCGCGCTTCTTGCCTATCATTTCCAGCACCTGCCAGTCCTGCATGCCGCTGATGTCGTCCAGCTTGTAGCGGGTGCTCAATTCGGCCGCGTAGTGCTGCAACAGGTACTTGAGCAACTCCAGCACAACCTCTTCTTCGTCCATCGCATTACGGCCGACCGCACCGCTGGCGGCGAGGTTGTAGCCGCCCTCTTCCACCTCGATCTTGGGCCACAGCATGCCCGGCGTATCAAACAGTTCAAAGTCGTCGGCCAGCATGATGCGCTGCTCGCCCTTGGTCACCCCCGGCATATTGCCGGTCTTGGCGATCTTGCGCCCGGTCATGGTATTGATCAGCGTGGATTTGCCGACGTTGGGAATGCCGCAGATCATCACGCGCAAAGGCTTGTCCAGACCGCCACGATTAGGCACCAGCTCGCGGCAGGCCGCGATCAGCTTCTGGCTGGGTGCACGCTCGCCGGCGTCAAGGCCGATGGCCTGGGTGCCAGGCTGGCTGCGATACCAGCTCAGCCACTGCTGGGTGACGGACGGATCGGCCAGATCCTGCTTGTTGAGGATCTTGAGCGTGGGCTTGCGCCGCGCCAGTTGCGCGATCATCGGGTTGGCACTGGAGGCAGGCAGGCGGGCGTCCAGCATCTCGATGACCACATCGATGCCGCGCAGGCGCTCAGCCACATCCTTCTTGGCCTTGTTCATATGGCCGGGGAACCATTGGATAGCCATGTTTACTGCTTTCTTAAAGGGTCGATCAGATGGATCAAGCCGTTATGTTTGAGTTCAAGCGTCAGCGCCAGTACGCGGCCGATTTCACCGGGCGGAAAGCCCTTGCGCGCAAACCACACCAGATAAGCCTGCGGCAGATCGGCAATCAGCACCCCTTTATACTTGCCGTAAGGCATGCGGCGGGTGGCGATCAGGGTGAGCAGCTCGGGGTCCATGGGACGCTCTGACGAGAAAAGGAAGGCATTGTGCCCATAGCAAGATGGCCTGTCACGCGACAGGCCATAAAAATGCGGAAAAACAAGGCAATAGCGCCTGTTTATGCCGCTTTACAGCAGAATGGCCTTGCCGTCGTTCAGCGTGATAAAACCGCGCACGATACGATAGACAAACCATAGCCAGGCGATGCCCAGAATCGCGAAACCGACCAGAATCCAGGTCAGCGCCCCGCCGACAATCGTCCACAGCAGCATCCACCAGAAGGTGCGGATCTGCCAGCGAAAATGGCTTTCATACAAGGTGCCACGCACATCGGGCATTTTCAGGTAGTTGATGACCAGCCCCACCAGCATGGGCAGGCCAGTAAACAGGCTGATCGCCTGGATCGCGTAGACCAGTAATGCCAGATTGTTCAAACGGCGATCGCCGGTTCCTACGACTTCATAATCCATTATTCACCTCTTTAATCCTGCCAATTTACAGACCCAACCGTGTCAGCCATATCCCGGCACGCAAGCGCAGTTGCACGCGCATCACGCGGGTGCGCTCGATGGCGCTCGAAGCATTCATCATGTTTTCAAAAGCAATCCCGCTCCAGCCCTGCATCAGGGTAGAGGCAGTACCCGGCGATGGCACCAGCAGCAAGGCCTCAGCCCGTGGCGCCTTGAGCCCCAATTCCTGCGCCAAAGCCGCCAGGCGCTGGTTGGCTATAGCCAGTTGCCCCAAGCCGGACTCGGACAAGGCGATATGAGTCAAACCCAGCAGCAGGATGCGCGCGGCCAGCCAGTCGGCCGCATCGCTCAAGCGCACAGCTGCCGGGCTGGTTTCCTGATAGCGGCGGGACGCCAGCACCATGGCCAACTGACGGATTTCCGGCAGCAGCGACTCAATCAGGCCGGCGTCCCCCGTTTCCAGTGCCGACAAGGGTGCCAGTGAAACCGGCTCGCCGGCAACCATGGCTTCGCCATCGGTCAGCAGATAGACCGGCCACAGCACGGCAGCGCGCTGCAAGGGCAAGGCTCTCTGGGATATCGTGATAGTGTCTCTACTGTCTGCCATGCTCGAGTGCTCCTGGGGTGCCGCAATCCGGAGCCTGCTGTGCTGGGTACTAGATGCACAAATGCCGCCTGATCGCGGCGGCATTCGTTCGGGATTCATTGCGAATTCAATTCACGCAAACCCACCGGCGCCGCCATATGAGGAGCGGTACCAATAATAAGCGTGAGCGATTGCGTGGTGGGTATTCATGCGTTCCATCCTGCCAAGGTGGCCGTGACTTGTCAAGGCGCAGCCAAATTCACTGTCCGCCCTGATGCAAAAACCCGACACGAGGTCGGGTTGAGTTGGGTTCTTAGCTCACATATTCGGGTAGTTAGGCCCGCCACCGCCTTCCGGCACCGTCCAGTTGATGTTCTGGGTCGGATCCTTGATATCGCAGGTCTTGCAGTGCACACAGTTTTGCGCATTGATCTGCAAGCGCGGCTTGCCTTCTTCCTGGCCCATAATTTCATACACGCCAGCCGGGCAATAGCGCTGCTCGGGCGCATCGTACCTGGCCAGATTGATCTGAATCGGCACATCGGCGTTTTTCAGCTTCAAATGCGGTGGCTGGTCTTCGCTGTGGTTGGTGTTGGAAATAAACACCGAGCTTAAGCGGTCGAAAGTCAGCTTGCCGTCAGGCTTGGGGTAGGCAATCGGCGAATATTCATCAGCCGGACGCAGGCACTCATGGTCGCGATGCTTGTGACGCAAGGTCCATGGCGCTTTGCCGGCGAAAATATAGGTATCGATGGCCGAATACAGCATCGCGCCCCACATGCCCCAGCGGAAAGATGGGCGGATGTTGCGCGCACGATACAGTTCGTCCTTCAGCCAGCTCTTCTCGAAGCGTGCCGGATAGGCCAGCGCCTCGTTGCCGCCCTCGTCCGAAGTCAGCAGCTCGAATACCGAATCCGCCGCCAGCATGCCCGACTTCATCGCGGTATGCGTGCCCTTGATCTTGGGCATATTGAGGAAACCGGCGGTGTCGCCGACCAGTACGCCGCCAGGAAAGGTCAGCTTGGGCAGGCTCTGCAATCCGCCCTCGACCAGAGCCCGTGCGCCATAGGAAATACGGCGGGCGCCGTCAAAATACTTGCGGATGGCCGGATGGGTCTTGAAGCGCTGGAACTCTTCAAACGGCGACAGATACGGGTTTTTGTAATCGAGACCGACCACATAACCGACTACCACCTGATTATTCTCGAGGTGATAAAGGAAGGAGCCACCATAAGTGGACGCATCCAGCGGCCAGCCCACGGTATGCACGATCTTGCCTTCTTCGTGCGCCGATGCTGGCACCTCCCACAACTCCTTGATACCGATACCGTAGGTCTGTGCATCGGCATCGCGCTGCAGATCGAAGCGCTGGAACAAGGTCTTGCTGAGCGAACCACGGCAACCCTCTGCGAAGACGGTCTGTTTTGCCCACAGCTCCATCCCCGGCTGCCAGGCATCGGTTTTTTCACCATCCTTGCCTATGCCCATGTCCCCGGTGGCGACACCCTTGACCGAGCCGTCGGCGTGATACAGCACTTCGGCCGCGGCAAAGCCCGGATAGATTTCCACGCCCAGCTCTTCGGCCTGCTGCCCCAGCCAGCGGCAGAAATTACCCAGGCTGACAATATAGTTGCCTTCGTTATGCATCTGCGGCGGCGTCGGCAACTGTACCGACTCGGTTTCGGTCAGCAGCAGGAACTGGTCTTTCTTCGCCGCCGTATTGAGCGGTGCGCCCTTTTCCTTCCAGTCAGGGATCAACTCTTCCAGCGTGCGTGGCTCAATCACTGCACCGGACAGAATGTGCGCGCCAATTTCCGAACCTTTTTCCAGCAAGCAAACGCTCAGTTCTTGTCCGGTTTGTGCCGCCAGCTGCTTGAGACGGATCGCGGTGCTCAGTCCGGAAGGACCGCCACCCACGACCACGACATCGTATTCCATATATTCGCGTTCCACCGCTTCTCCTTATGCCTTGCGCCAGGCTTTCTCCATGTTGCATGCAATAATGCTATTTTTAGTGCAGCGCGTCAAAATCGAACACTCGTTTAAACGATACTTCTTGCATGCAAGGCGTCAATTTGCGCCCGGGTATAACCCAGCCCCTGCAGAACTGCGTCGGTGTGTTCGCCCAGTTTGGGTGGTGCCAGCACATACTCCAGCGGCGTGCCGGACAGACGGATCGGACACGCCACCTGTGGCACGTCCTGCCCTATGCTGTCCTGCATATGCATTTCCATCTGCCGGTGACGGACCTGCGGATCGGCAAATGCCTCATCCACCGTATTGATAGGCCCGCATGGCACACCGGCCGCCTCCAGCACATCCAGCCATTGCCCGCGTGAGCGGCACATAAATGCACTGGCAAGCTCGCCCACCAACAGTTCGCGGTACTTCACCCGCTGCGGATTGGTGGCAAAGCGCGCATCGCTCGCCAGTTCCGGCTTCTCTATACACTCGCAAATGGCACGGAACTGGCGGTCATTGCCGCACGCCAGAATAAAATGGCCATCAGCACAGGCAAACACCTGGTAAGGCACGATATTGGGGTGGGCATTACCCAGGCGCGGCGGCACTTCGCGCCCGACCAGATAGTTCATCCCCACATTGGCCAGCATGGCCAAAGCGCAATCCAGTAGCGCCATATCGATATGCTGCCCAAGCCCGGTACGGGTGCGCGAGAGCAAGGCGGCCTGCACCGCATTGGCGGCATACAACCCGGTAAAGACATCGGTGACCGCTACCCCGACCTTGTGCGGCTCGCCATCGGCAGGGCCGGTAATGCTCATCAGCCCGCTCATGCCCTGCACGATATAGTCGTAGCCCGGACGCTCGGCATACGGGCCATCCTGGCCAAAACCGGTAATCGAGCAATACACCAGCCGCGGATTCAGTGCCGCCAAGCTGGCGTAGTCGAGACCATACTTGGCCAGCCCGCCCACCTTGTAGTTTTCCAGCAGCACATCGGCGTCGGCTACCAGCCGGCGCACGACTTCCTGCCCTTCCGGCTGGGTGATATCCACCGTCACCGAGCGTTTGCCGCGATTGGCCGCCAGAAAATACGCCGCCGTCCCGTCAGGCAAGCTAGGCGGCGCCCATTGCCGGGTATCGTCTCCGGCGCCGGGACGCTCCACCTTGATCACCTCGGCGCCAAGATCGGCCAGCAACTGGCCGGTCCACGGGCCGGCCAACACCCGCGACAGATCGACTACTTTGATACCGGCCAGCGCACCTGACATGGCAAACTCCTACGGTTTTAACAGGGCAAAAAAACCGCCCGGACAGGCCGGGCGTCAAGGACAGACAGAAAACAGGACGGACACGACAGCCTGAAAGCGTGTCCGGAAACAATCAGCTAAACGCCTGAATGCCGGTGATGGCACGCCCCAGAATCAGGGCATGCACATCATGCGTGCCCTCATAGGTATTCACCGCTTCGAGGTTCATCACATGGCGGATCACATGGAATTCGTCCGAGATGCCGTTGCCGCCGTGCATATCGCGCGCCACGCGGGCAATTTCCAGCGCCTTGCCGCAGTTATTGCGCTTGATCAGCGAGATCATTTCCGGCGCGGCGCGGCCCTCATCCATCAAACGGCCAACCTGCAAGGCGGCCTGCAAGCCCAGCGCAATCTCGGTCTGCATATTGGCCAGCTTCAGTTGCGGAATCTGGTTGGCGGCCAGCGGGCGACCGAACTGATGGCGGTCAAGCTGATACTGCCGCGCCGCGTGCATGCAGAATTCGGCTGCGCCCATCGCGCCCCAGGCAATGCCGTAACGCGCCTTGTTCAGGCAGCCGAACGGCCCTTTCAGGCCGGTCACGCCCGGCAGCAGGTTTTCTTCCGGCACAAACACGTCCGCCATCACGATCTCGCCGGTAATCGACGCCCGCAAGCTGAACTTGCCTTCGATCTTGGGCGCGGACAAACCGGCCATGCCCTTCTCCAGCACAAAGCCGCGAATTTCGCCGGCATCATCCTTGGCCCACACCACAAACACATCGGCCACCGGGCTATTGGTGATCCACAATTTGCTGCCTTTAAGCAGATAGCCGCCGTCTACCTTTTTCGCCCGCGACTTCATTCCTGCAGGGTCCGAACCGGCATCCGGTTCGGTCAGACCGAAGCAGCCTATCCATTCGCCGGTGGCAAGCCTGGGCAGGTACTTGGCTTTTTGTGCATCTGAGCCATAAGCCCAGATCGGATGCATCACCAGAGATGACTGCACACTCATGGCCGAGCGGTAACCCGAGTCGACACGCTCGACTTCGCGGGCAATCAGACCATACGCCACATGGTTCAAGCCGGCACAGCCATAGCCGTCTATGGTGCAACCCAGCAGGCCCAGTTCGCCCATTTCGTTCATGATCTCGCGATCGAAACGCTCTTCACGATTAGCCAGCAACACGCGCGGCAGCAACTTGTCCTGGCAGTAGGCGCGGGCAGCCTCCTGTACCATGCGCTCCTCGTCGCTCAGTAAAGAAGCAAGCAGAAGCGGATCGTCCCAGCTAAACGGGGCGCGGCTTGTATTGGCGGCCATGATTGTCTCCGGTGAATTTAATTCCGCCTTGCGGAATTCGGTTCTACATTGCAGAATAGACTAAGCGCTCGGATTCGGGATGTAAAGCCCTTTTTGCCCCATCCGCATGGACCGCTGCCACAGGAGAACAAGAGATGCAGGAAGAAGATAAGGACAGATTGTTTGTCACCGCCTTGGCACGCGGGCTGGCCGTATTGTCGGCCTTCCAGCCCGGAGAGACGGCGCTGTCCAATCAGGAGCTGGCCAAACGCACCGGCCTGCCCAAATCCACGGTGTCGCGTTTAAGCTACACCCTGCTGCAACAGGGCTATCTGCAGCAAGATGGCGACAGCGGCTTTTACCGGCTGGGGCTGGCGGTACTGGCGCTAGGCTCTTCGGTGCTTGCCAGCTACGACATCCGCAGCCTCGCCGCACCGCTGATGCGCGAGTTTGCGCTGGCACACAATCTTTCGGTCAGCCTGGCGCTGCGTGACGGCACCGATATGGTGTATCTGGAGACCTGCCGCAGTCAGGCGCGCATCAGCATACAGCTGACCATAGGCTCGCGCGTACCGCTGGCCACCAGCGCTATCGGCCGCGCCTGTTATGTAGGCTTGTCCGAGGCGGAGCGCAAGGTGGTGGGGCAAGAGCTGGCCATACGCTACGGCCAGGACTGGCCAGCCATCCGCCAGGCACTGGAAGCGGCCAGCGCGCAGTATCTGCAGTCCGGCTTTTGTGAGTCTTTCGGAGAATATGAAAAAGATGTGATGGCCGTGGCACTACCACTGCCTGCGCTGGCTGGCCAGCCCAGCGGGATCAGCCTGAACGCCAGCGGTCCGGCTTTTGCCTGGAGCCGCGAGAAGATGCGCGACGAAATCGCCCCGGCACTGGGCGAGTTGCGCCGCCGTTTGCTACCGGGGCTGTAAATAGAAAGGCGATGTCCCGCACACGTTGGTGTTGATTGCATGCGATGTGCGCTATCCGTGCGTCAGCCACCCATCCCCGTTAGGCTCGCGCCGGTGCAAAAGACGCTGGAGAGGTCTTAAGCTGGCCCTTGTTTGAGCGATTCGACGGTAGCGAATCGCGAGTTGGCCAGCGCCTCGCCAGCGACTTTTGCTCCGGGGTTTCGCGAGACTTCGGAGGCGCCGGGGATGCAAGGGGCCGGGCGCGTCCGGCCCCTGCCCGCATGCCGCGCGGAAGCGGCAAGTAAAAAATACGTCCGCGCAGCGGACACAAAGCCCAAAACCCATCTGCGCCAACTCGTAACTGGGACATAGCCAATAGAAAGGGCAGCCCGCACGGGCTGCCCTATGTCTTGCGCCTTCAGCCATTCAGGCGGCTTGTGGCGGCACGCTATTGATGTAGTGCACCAGCTGGTCGATCACGAACTGCTGCTCGGCAATGGTGGCATACACCACATCGCCGATCGAGATAATGCCCTCGACTTCGTTCCCGTTCATCACCGGCAGGTGGCGAATGCGCCTTTCCGTCATCAAGGCCATACAATCGGCCACGGTCTGTGCAGGCGTGACACAAATGACCTTGCTGGTCATGATCTCCTGCACCAGTGTACTGGCCGAAGAGCGCCCTTCAAGGATGATGCGCCGGGCGTAGTCGCGTTCGGAAAAAATCCCCACCACCTGCCCGCCACCCATCACCAGCACCGCACCGACATTTTCCTCGGCCATCACCTTCAGCGCCTGCAATACCGACACTTCCGGACCGACATACACCAGCTTGCGGCTGGCCTTGGCGGCCAGTAATTGACGAACAGTCTGCATGGCCCATCCTCCGTTCACGACGCTCATGTCATGAGTATAGAAAGGCGTACGCAAATGCACGGATAATTTGGCCTATGCCCTAGGCGCCGTTGCCGGCCCGTATCATGGTGCCCACGCCGGCCGCCGTCATCACCTCCAGCAATAGGGCATGCGGTACTCGCCCGTCTATGATATGCACCGCGCCCACGCCGTTTTTCGCCGCTTCCAGCGCCGAGGCGATTTTGGGCAACATGCCGCCATGTATGGTGCCATCAGCAAATAGCTCATCCACCCGTGTGGCACTCAGATTGGTCAAAAGCGTACCTTCCTTGTCCAGCACCCCCGGGGTATTGGTCATCAGGATCAACTTTTCCGCGCCCAGCGTTTCGGCCAGCTTGCCGGCAACCAGATCGGCATTGATGTTGTAGGCTTCGCCGGCGCGGCCCACGCCTATGGGCGCAATCACCGGAATAAAGTCCTGGCTGTCGAGCAAGGCGACCAGACCCGGGTCGATGCTGTCGATTTCACCCACCTGGCCAATATCGATCGGCGCCTCGTCGCCAGCCGATGGCAACAGCAGCTTTTTGGCGCGGATAAAGTGCCCGTCCTTGCCGGTCAGCCCCACCGCCTTGCCGCCATGCTGGTTGATCAGCGATACGATTTCCTTGTTGACCAGACCGCCCAGCACCATCTCGACCACATCCATGGTTTCGGCATCGGTCACACGCATGCCCTGGATAAATTCGCCCTGCTTGCCCACGCGCGCGAGCAACTCGTTGATCTGCGGGCCGCCACCATGCACCACCACCGGGTTCATGCCCACCAGCTTCAACAGCACCACGTCCTTGGCAAAATCCTCCTTCAGTTTGTCGTCGGTCATGGCATTGCCACCGTACTTGATAACCAGGGTCTTGCCGGCAAAGCGGCGTATATAAGGCAAGGCCTCGGACAGGATGGATGCCTTGTCGGCAGCAGGCGTACTCATGGTGATCGCTCCATAGGACAATAAGAAAACCCACATTCTACCCATATGGTTTAGTGAAATTGCATTTATTAATTGCAAAGGGCATAGCGCTAGATTAGAGTCCGGCCATTAATAAATTTAAATTCAGAAAGCGCCATGACCGAAACCCAAGCCGTACGCTGGCAAAGGCGCAAAGAGGTGCGCCCGGGCGAAATTCTGGATGCTGCGCTCGCACTGTTTGTCGAAAAAGGCTACAGCGCCACCAAGATAGACGACATCGCCCGCACCGCCGGCGTCACCAAGGGCACGCCTTATCTGTACTTCCCGTCCAAGGCCGACATTCTCAAAGCCGTGGTACGCGAAAAATTGCTGGAGCGGGTGGCCGATATGGAAAACCTCAGCCGCGCCCATCCGGGTACGCCGGCCGCGCTGATCCGCCTGCTGCTGCTCAAGTGGTGGGATGAGGTCGGCGCCACGCCGCTGTCCGGCCTGTGCAAACTGATGGTGGCCGAAGCGGCCAACTTTCCCGAACTGGCACGCTTTTATCACGATGAAGTGATTATCCGCAGCCGTGCCATTGCCCTGCGCCTGGTGCAGCAAGGCATGGATAGCGGAGAATTTGCACAGGGCGACGCCGAAGCAGCGGTCGATGCCCTGCTTGCTCCGCTATTGATGACCATGATCTGGCGTCACTCCTTTGCCTGCATCCCCGGCTGCGAAACCTACCGCGGCGACCCCAAGCTCAGACTTCAAGCTGCCATCGAACTGGTACTGGCCGGACTCGCCAGGCCCGAATAACAAGCACAGATCAACACGAGAGAACCCGCAATGAACACATGGCAACAATGGGTGCTGGCCGGCACGATGCTGGGTGCGCTTGGCGCCTGCGGCAAAAAAACCGAAGTACAACAGGAAATCCGTCCGGTCAGAACCATGATTGCCGGCGAGAGTCATGCACAAACTGCAGACAGCTACGCCGGCGAAGTGCGCGCCCGCCATGAAACCCGCCTCGCCTTCCGGGTGCCGGGCAAGGTGGTCGAACGCTATGTCAGCGCCGGCCAGCAGGTGAAAAAGGGCCAGGCGCTGGCGCGACTGGACGGCAGCGACTACGCGCTGGACCTGTCGGCCAAGCAGGCGGCGCAGTCGGCCGCACAGGCGGATCTCTCGCAGCAGGAAGCCGACCTTGCCCGTTCGCGCGAGCTGCTCAAGCAGGCTTTCATCAGCCAGGCGCAATTCGATCGCCAGCACAGCGCACTGGAAGCGGCGCGTGCGCGCGCCAAACAGGCCGCGGCCCAAGCCAGTGTTTCGGGTAATCAGGCGGATTATGCGCTACTGCGTGCCGACGCTGACGGCATCATCAGCGAGATTTCGGCCGACCCCGGCCTGGTGGTCGCAGCCGGCCAGCCGGTAGCCCGCCTTGCGGCCGATGGTGAACGCGAAGTCGCCATCCAGTTGCCGGAAAACGCGCTGGACAAGGTACGCAACGCCAAAACACTGAATGTCACGCTGTGGAGCACGCAGCAGCAATACCCGGGCCAGCTGCGCGAGCTGGCCGGTGATGCCGATCCGGCAACCCGGACTTACGCCGCACGCGTACGCATCGACGCACCCGCCGGACAATTGCAACTGGGGCAGACCGCCCGCGTCACGCTGCCGTCCGCGCCCGCGCAAGGCCTCTATCTGCCGCTATCCGCCATTCTCGACACCGGCGGCAAGCACTCGGTGTGGGTGGTAGACAGCAAAAAATTGACCGTCAAGCAGCGCGCCGTCTCCGTGGCTGCGCTGGACAGCCATGGCGCAACCCTGTCCGGCGGGCTCAATGCCGGCGAGCAGGTGGTGACCGCAGGCGTGCATCTGTTGCGCGACGGCCAGTCCGTCAAGCTGCTTAAGCCATAAGGAAAGATACGCATGAGACTCAATCTTTCCGAATGGGCACTGAAAAACCAGCCGCTGGTGCGCTACCTGATCGTGATGCTGATGCTGGCCGGCGTCTGGTGCTATGCCCAGCTGGGGCAGAAGGAAGACCCGGAGTTCACCTTCAAGGCAATGATGGTGCGCGTGGTCTGGCCCGGCGCCGGTACGCTTGAGATGGAACAGCAGGTTACCGACAAGATAGAGCGCAAGCTGCAGGAAATGGGCGAGCTGGAATATATCAAAAGCTATACCAAGCCCGGTGAAGCCCAGTTCATCCTCAATCTGCGCGAGGGGGTGGACCCGAAAAAGGTCAAGGACTACTGGTATCAGGTACGCAAAAAGCTGGGCGATATCCGCCATACCCTGCCTGGCGATGTCAAAGGCCCGTTCTTCAACGACGAGTTCGGCGATACCTACGGCAATTTGTACGCCTTTACCGGCGACGGCTACAGCTATGAAGAGCTACGCCGTTATGTCGACACGGCCCGTCAGGAAATTCTGCGCGTGCCAGATATCGGCAAGGCCGAGTTTGTCGGCGCTCAGGAAGAGCGCATCTATGTCGATCTGGACACCGCCAAGCTGGCAACGCTGGCGCTGGACGCCCGCGTCATCTGGGCGGCACTGGCCGAACAGAATGCCACGCGGCCGGCCGGCGAGTTCCATACCGCCAGCGAACGGGTCTGGGTGCGGCCAAGCGGCGCCTTCGACTCGGTCACCGCCGTGGCCAACACCCCCATCATCGCCAACGGCAAGACATTCCGCCTGGGCGATATTGCCCGCGTCAGCCGCGGCTACGTCGACCCGCCGGTGATGCGCATGCGCTTTAATGGCCAGCCGGCGCTGGGTCTGGCTGTCAGTATGAAAGATGGTGGCGATGTGCTGAAGTTCGGCGCGGCGCTGGCCGAACGCATGCAGGAAATCGAAGGCAAGCTGCCGTTGGGGGTCGAGGTCAATGCGATTTCCGACCAGCCCAAAGTCGTCAAAAGCGCCATCAGCGAATTCATGCGCTCCTTGCTGGAAGCCGTGGTAATCGTACTGGCGGTCAGCTTCTTCAGTCTGGGCTGGCGCCCCGGTGTGGTGGTGGCCTTGTCTATCCCGCTGGTGCTGGCGATGACCTTCATCTGCATGTACTTCCTCAAGATAGACTTGCAGCGCATCTCGCTAGGCTCGCTGATTATCGCGCTGGGACTCCTGGTCGACGACGCCATTATCGCGGTCGAGATGATGTCGCTGAAGCTGGAGCAAGGCTGGAACCGCTTTCAGGCGGCGACCTTCGCCTACACCAGCACCGCCTTCCCCATGCTGACCGGCACCCTGATTACCGCCGCCACCTTTTTGCCGGTGGGACTGGCCAAATCCAATGCCGGCGAATATGTGTTCAGCCTGTTTGCTGTGGTCGGCATCGCACTTTTGCTGTCCTGGGTGGTCGCGGTGGTGTTCACGCCTTATCTGGGCTTTATCCTGCTGCCGGAACACAAGCATGGCAGCAGCCATCAGGACGTGTACCACAAGCCCTTCTATCTCAAATTCCGCAAAGCGGTGGACTGGAGCCTGTCGCACCGCAAGCTGGTGATCGCCACGACCTTTGCCACCTTTATCCTGTCGCTGGTGGCATTCAAACTGTTTGTGCAGCAGCAGTTCTTCCCGGCGTCCAACCGGGTCGAGCTGATGGTCGACTTGTGGCTGCCGCAAGGCGCCAGCTTCGAGGCGACCGAGCGCGAAACGCAGAAACTGGAAGCACTGCTCAAAGGCGACAAGAATATCGCCAGCGTCACCAGCTATGTCGGCGGCGGCAGCCCGCGCTTTTACCTGTCGCTGGACCAGCAGCAGCAACACCTCAACTACGCCCAGCTGATGGTGATGACGCATGACGAGAAAAGCCGGGAGGCGGTGCGCAGCAAGCTGTTCCAGTTGCTGGACAACGACTTCCCCATGGTGCGCGGCCGCGTAGTTCGGCTGGAAAACGGCCCGCCGGTCGGCTATCCGGTGCAATTCCGCGTGATGGGCTCGGACCATGCCAAAGTGCGCGCCATCGCCGGCCAGATCGAGACGCTGCTGCGTGCCCATCCGGGGACGCGCCAGGTCAATAATGACTGGGGCGAACAGCTCAAGTCGCTGCGCATCACGCTGGATCAGGACAAGGCCCGGGTGCTGGGCATCTCCAGCCAGAATCTGTCCCAGCAACTGCAGCTGCTGATCTCGGGGGCGGCCATTACCGACTACCGCGAAGGCGACCGCACCCTGGGCGTGGTGGCACGCCTTAACAAAAATGAACAACTCGATGTCGGTGCGCTGGGCGATTTGATGATACAAACAGCCGGTGGCCGCTATGTGCCGGTGTCGCAGATCGGCCATATCGATTATGTGCCGGAAGAAAGCATAGTCTGGCGCCGTGGCCGGCTGCCTACCGTCACCGTACGCGCCGATGCGCGCGACGGCACACAGGCATCGGATATCTCGCGCGCGCTGTGGCCCAAACTGCAAGAGATGGAAAAAACCCTGCCGCTGGGTTACCACCTGGAACTCGGTGGCGCGATGGAGGCCAGCCAGAAGTCGCAAGCCGCCATCAACCAGGTTGCCCCCTTGATGCTGGTGATCGTACTGACCTTGCTGATGCTGCAGCTCAAGAGCTTCCAGCGCAGCCTGATGGTCCTGCTGACCGCGCCTTTGGGCATAATAGGGGTCACGCTGACGCTGATCGCCTTCTCGGCGCCATTCGGCTTTGTCGCCATGCTGGGCGTGATCGCGCTGTCGGGTATGATCATGCGCAACTCGGTGATTCTGGTCGACCAGATCGAGCAGGATATTTCCGAAGGCATAGAGCCGTGGGAAGCGATTGTCGGCTCCACCGTGCGCCGCTTCCGCCCTATCATGCTGACGGCGCTGGCCGCCATCCTGGCGATGATACCGCTGACGCGCAGCACCTTCTGGGGACCGATGGCGGTCGCCATCATGGGCGGTCTGCTGGTGGCCACCGTATTGACGCTGCTGTTCCTGCCGGCCTTGTACGCACAGTGGTTCCGCGTCAAACGCCCGACGGTCTGAGCATAAGAAAAACGCCTGCGCCGCTGGCACATGTGCCCCGGCGCAGGCATCAAGACTTAGAGAGATTGCATGAAGATATCCGCCCCCAAGCTCGCCACCTTGCTGCTGGCCAGCTCGCTTGCCATGCCGGCGCAGGCTTTTGACCTGCTGGAAGCATGGTATGCGGCGCGCCAGTATGATTCGGGCTTCGCGGCACAAAAAGCCGAACGCAATGCCGGACTGGAAAAACGCGATCAGGGCCGTGCCCTGTTGTTGCCGCAACTGGGTCTGTCCAGCAGTATCAACCGCAGCAATGATATCGAGCCGGGCGTCTCCGGCAGCTACACAAGCCATGGCTGGGGTGCCGAACTCAAGCAGCCGCTATTCGATGTCGGCGCCTGGACCGGCTACCAGAAAGGCAAGATCAGCAGCGCACTGGCCGATACCCGCTTTACCGCTGCCGAACAAGCGCTGATCCTCTCGGTTGCCCGCGCCTACTTTGATGTGCTGCTGGCGCAGGACACGCTGTCGTCCACCCAGGCTGCGAAAAAGTCTTTCGAGAAACAGCTGGCGCAGGCCAAAAAGGCGTTTGAAGTCGGCACCGCCACCATACTCGACAGCTATGAAGCACAAGCCAGCTACAACGCCGCCAGCGCGCGCGAAATCAGCGCCATCAACCAGCTGGAGGTCAAACGCAATGCACTGGGCACGCTGACCGGGCTGGTCAATGAAGGCATCAGCCCGCTCAAGGGCAAAATCGCCCTCTCTGCCCCCGATCCCGACTCGGCCGATGCCTGGATCACGCGCGCGCTGAACAACAACCCGGCCATTGCCATCAGCGAACAGCAGACACAGCTGGCGCGACAGAATGTCACCGCAGCCCGCGGCAACCATCTGCCCAAGCTGGCACTGACCGCCGGCTATCAGGACCAGAGCACCAACAATCCGCGCACCAGCTTCACCGACAACCGCGGCAGCAGCATCGGCCTTAACCTGACCATTCCGCTTTACGCAGGCGGTGGCATCAACTCGCAGGTACGCGAAGCGGTCGCGCTGCAAGAGCAGGCCGGCGAGCAGCTGGAATCCA
Source organism: Aquitalea sp. S1-19 (assembly GCF_024343515.1). Taxonomy (NCBI): domain Bacteria; kingdom Pseudomonadati; phylum Pseudomonadota; class Betaproteobacteria; order Neisseriales; family Chromobacteriaceae; genus Aquitalea; species Aquitalea sp. S1-19. The sequence goes on from NZ_RJTZ01000060.1 coordinate 15,846, forward strand.
GCAAGCGCAAGGTGCGTGAAGAGGTACGCGCTGCCTTCCTTGGCGTATCCAACGGAGCGGCGCTGGTGCAGGCCAATGAGCAACTCTTGCTGTCGGCCAAAAACAAGGTTGATGCCACACGTCTGGGGCGTGAAGTAGGTCTGCGTACCATTCTCGACCTGCTGCAGGCAGAGCAAGCCTATTACGAGGCCGAGCGCCAGTTGTCCGAGTCACGCTACGGCTATCTGTTTGCCCGCCTGCAACTGGCCCAGGCCAGCGGCGAGTTGTCCGAGGCCACGCTCAGAAGCGTCAACCGCTACTTCTAGACGCTACCCCTGCAAAATCAGGCCGGCCTTACACTCTCATGCAGTGCAAGGCCGGCTTTTTTATGGCGCGGGTGGCCTGTTGTGATCATTTCTGCATCACTCGCGCAAAGCGAGTGTTTAATTTTCCACCATACACGTGACATTTTCCTAAACACCTCATTAGAATGAATCGGGCAAACTGCGGATCGATGTAGCGCAATAATATTCACTAAACATAAATAGTGAGACAACACGCCACGCCCGTACCTTCAAAGCAACAGACCAGATGAGGCCAACCATGAGCGAAACCCAGCAACTCCTGCAGCGTAAAGCCGATGCCACCCCACGCGGCGTAGGCGTGATGTGCAATTTCTTTGTCGAGCGTGCGAAAAACGCCGAGCTGTGGGATACCGAAGGCCGTCGCTATATCGACTTTGCCGGCGGCATCGGCGTCCTGAACACCGGCCATCTGCACGACAAGGTACAGGCCGCAGTCGCTGCCCAGTTGGAAAAATTCAGCCACACCTGCTATCAGGTCGTGCCGTACGAGAGCTATATCCGCGTGGCCGAGCAGCTCAATACGCTGGCACCGGGTGCTTTTGCCAAGAAAAGCGCCTTCTTCACCACCGGCGCCGAAGCGGTAGAGAACGCCATCAAGATCGCCCGTGCCGCCACCGGCCGCTCCGGCGTGATTGCCTTTGGCGGCGGTTTTCACGGCCGCACCATGATGGGCATGGCACTCACCGGCAAGGTTGCCCCTTACAAGATCGGTTTCGGCCCGTTCCCGGCCGAAATCTACCACGCCGTATTCCCCAATGAGCTGTATGGCGTGTCGGTTGCCGACTCCATTGCCAGCATTGAAAAGCTGTTCAAGTACGATATCGAAGCCAGTCGCGTCGCCGCCATTATTTACGAGCCGGTACAAGGCGAAGGCGGCTTCTATGCCGCCCCGAATGAATGGGTACGCGAACTCCGCCGCCTGTGCGACGCACACGGCATTGTGATGATTGCCGACGAAGTACAGGCCGGCTTTGCCCGTACCGGCAAGTTCTTTGCCAGCGAACACTACGACACGGCACCGGACTTGATCACCACCGCCAAATCGCTGGCCGGCGGCTTCCCGCTGTCTGCCGTAATCGGCCGCGCCGAGATCATGGATGCACCGGCTCCGGGCGGCCTGGGCGGCACTTACGCCGGCAACCCGCTGGCACTGGCCGCTGCCGAGGCAGTCATCAGCGCCATCACCGAAGAAAAACTGCTGGAGCGCGCCAACCATCTGGGCGATGCACTGAAGGAAAAGCTGCACGGCCTGAAAAAATCGGTGCCGCAGATTGCCGATGTGCGCGGTCTGGGCGGCATGATTGCGGTCGAATTCAATAAAGCGGACGGCAGCGGCGCGGATGTCGATTTCACCAAAAAGGTTCAGGCCAAGGCGCTGGAAGCCGGCCTGCTGCTCTTGACCTGCGGCGTCAACTACAACGTGGTGCGCTTCCTGTTCCCGCTGACTATCGAAGATGCAGTCTTCGACGAAGCACTGGCCATCCTCGAAGCAGCCATCAAGGCTTGATCCAACCCACGGCAACGGCGCGGCAAGCGCCGTTTGCGGAGCAAGACATGCTGAACCTGAAAGACCCGAGCCTGCTCAAGCAGCAGTGCTATCTGAACGGCGAATGGCTGGATGCCGACAATGGTGAAACCATTCCGGTCAGCAACCCGGCCACCGGCGAAATCATTGCCCAAGTGCCCAAAATGGGCCGCGCCGAAGCCGAACGAGCAGTCGCCGCCGCCGCTGACGCATTCAAGCTGTGGAAGAAAAAAAGCGCCAAAGAGCGTGCTGTGCTGCTGCGCCGCTGGTTCGACCTGATGATGGCCAATCAGGATGACTTGGGTGCCATTCTGACCGCAGAGCAGGGCAAGCCACTGGCCGAGGCCAAGGGCGAGATCGCCTACGGTGCCAGCTATATCGAGTGGTACGCCGAAGAAGGCAAACGCATCTACGGCGACACCATCCCGTCGACCGGCGCCGACAAGCGCATTCTGGTCACCAAGGAGCCGATAGGCGTCACCGCCGCCATTACGCCGTGGAACTTCCCCAATGCGATGATCACGCGCAAGGCAGCACCGGCGCTGGCTGCCGGCTGCCCGATGGTGGTACGCCCGGCATCGCAAACGCCGCTGTCGGCGCTGGCGATTGCCGAGCTGGCACACCGCGCCGGCATTCCGGCCGGCGTGTTCTCGGTCATCACCGGCGGCTCCACCGAAATTGGTGGCGTGCTCACAGGTTCGGACACGGTGAAAAAATTCAGCTTTACCGGCTCGACCGAAGTCGGCGTCAAGCTGATCGCCCAGTGCGCGCAGACGGTGAAAAAGGTGTCGATGGAATTGGGCGGAAACGCGCCGTTTATCGTGTTCGACGATGCCGACCTCGATGCGGCCGTCGAAGGCGCGATGATTTCCAAGTACCGCAATGCCGGCCAGACCTGCGTCTGCGCCAACCGCATTCTGGTACAGGACGGCGTTTACGATGCCTTTATCGCCAAGTTTTCCGCTGCGGTGGCCACACTCAAGGTCGGCAACGGCGTCGAGGCTGGCGTCACCCAGGGGCCGATGATAGACGACAAGGCTGTGGCCAAGATTGAAGAACATATTGCCGACGCGCTGGCCAAGGGCGGGCGCCTGCTCGCCGGCGGCAAGCGCCATGCGCTGGGCCACAGCTTCTTCGAGCCGACCGTTATCGCCGATGTCACCCCATCCATGAAGGTGGCGCGCGAAGAGACTTTCGGCCCGCTGGCACCGGTGTTCCGCTTCCACAGCGAAGACGAGGCCATTGCCATGGCCAACGATACCGAGTTCGGTCTGGCCTCCTACTTCTACGCGCGCGATATTGGCCGCATCTTCCGCGTCAGCGAAGGGCTGGAATACGGCATGGTCGCCGTCAACAGCGGCATCCTGTCCAATGAAGCGGCACCATTTGGCGGAGTCAAGCAGTCCGGCCTCGGCCGCGAAGGCTCCAAGTACGGCATTGAAGACTATCTGGAAATCAAGTACGTGCTGCTGGGCGGCATCGACCGCTAAGCTGCACAGGCTGGCAAGCGGGCCGCCTGTGCGGCCCGTTTTCGCAAGCACGGCACACATAACGACAATAAGGGACAAACCATGAGTGAAACGCTAAGCCGCCATACCGGCTCATATTACGCCGCCAGCGCCAACCCCACCCCCAAACGCCCGGCACTGGATGGCAGGCAAGTCGCCGATGTCTGCGTGATCGGTGCCGGTTACACCGGCATCTCCACCGCCTTGCATCTGGCTGAAGCCGGCTACAAGGTGATCGTGCTCGAAGCCGCCCGCGTCGGCTGGGGCGCTTCGGGGCGCAATGGCGGCCAGATCGTCAATAGCTATAGCCGCGACATGGACGTGATCGAAGCACGCCACGGCAAGGAAGCGGCCCGCCGCATCGGCGCCATGGCATTCGAAGGCGGACGCATCATCCGCGAGCGTATCGCCAAATACAACATTCAGTGCGACCTGAAGGATGGCAATGTGTTTGCCGCCTTTACCCAGAAGCAACTGGACGAAATGGCGGCAAAAAAAGCCTTGTGGGAAGCCTATGGCCATACCGGCCTCAAGCTGATCGACAAAGCCGGCATGAAGGATATCGTACAGAGCGATGCCTACGTCGGCGCACTGCTGGACAACTGGGGCGGCCATATCCACCCGCTGAATCTGGCGCTGGGCGAAGCCGCTGCGTTCGAGTCACTGGGCGGCGTGATTTACGAGCAGTCGCCGGTGACGGCCATCATCGAAGGCGACAAGCCCTCAGTCAAGACTGCGCATGGCGAAGTCAGCGCCGACTTTGTCGTGGTGGCCGGCAATGCCTACTTGGGCAACCTGATTCCCAAACTGGCGGAAAAAACGCTGCCCTGTGGTACGCAGGTGGTCACCACCGCCCCGCTGGACGCCAAGCTCGCCCGCGCCTTGCTGCCCGGCAACAACTGTGTCGAAGACTGCAACTTCCTGCTCGACTACTACCGGCTGACCGCCGACAACCGCCTGCTGTACGGTGGCGGTACCGTCTACGGCGCACGCGACCCCGGTGCCATCGAGA
>NZ_RJTZ01000061.1:0-19865 GCF_024343515.1 Aquitalea sp. S1-19
GTTTGCACCATGGCGGCGGGCGCCTGTTGCGCTTTGGGGTGAATGGCGATGATGCACGCGCCGATCCCAACCGTATCTTCAGCCGGGCAGGGCTCGCGGCAACACTGGAACACTACGGTTCGAACAGCGCGGCCGCGCGCCTCGCGCTGGCCGGCTTTACCGAGACTTTGCTTGCGCAACTGGCGCCAGATAGCGCCAGTGCCATCATCAGCCTGCACAATAACCATCCCGGCGGCTATTCGGCCGCCAGCTATTTGCCCGGCGGCGCGCTAGCCAGTAGCGCCGCTGAAGTGTCATTGGCGCCGGGTGTTTCGCCCGACCAGTTTTTACTGGTGAGCGAAAAGCGGCTGTTCTTGCCGCTGGCCGCGCAGGGTTTCAATGTGGTGCTGCAAGACAAGAACGCGCCGGACGATGGCTCCTTGTCTGTTTACGCTGCAGCTCACGCTATCCCGTATATCAATGTCGAGGCTACCGCAGGTGCCTTGGCTGCCCAGACGGCGATGCTGGAGGCGGCTTTGCAACTTTTGGCGACAAGCGGATTGGCGCGCTGCGCTGCCTAGTCTGGATCTGTCTTCCTGTCTGGTCCTGCCATTGCGCCCGCATCGCAGAGCTTATCGAACAGCGCCGCTTCCACTCCCATTTGCAAGGCTGCTACCCGTAGCGGCAAATCTTGCGTCAATGCCAGCTGTGCGATTCTGGCTGCCTGCTCATAGCCTATGACCGGTGCCAGCGCGGTTACGCGCATCAGCGTGCTCTCGACATCGCGTGCAAGGCGGGCGCTGTCGGCCTGGCAGTTTGCGACGAGGTGCCGGTTAAAGCTGTCCATCGCATCGCCCGCCAGGCGCAAGGACTCCAGCAGGTTGCGTATGATCAGCGGCTTGTACACATTCATCTGCAGCATGCCGCCAGCGTTGCCAAGCGTCACCGCCTGATCGTTGGCCATGATCTGCAATGCCACCATGGCCAGCATCTCGCACTGGGTGGGGTTGACCTTGCCCGGCATGATGGAAGAGCCCGGTTCGTTGTCCGGCAGTTTCAGCTCGGCCAGGCCGCAGCGCGGGCCACTGGCCAGCAGGCGCACATCGTTGGCGATCTTGAACAGGATGGCGGCGAGTGTCTTGAGCGACGCGGACAGGCGGGCGAGGGCGTCGTGCGCGCCCTGGGCGGCAAAGTGATCATCCGCCTCGCGAAAGGGCAGGCCGGTGAAGTTGGCCAGATGCAGGATGGCGGCGCGGGCAAATCCCGGCGGCGCGCCAAGGCCGCTGCCCACTGCCGTGCCGCCCAGCGCCAGTTGCATCACGCCGGCCAGTGCATGGCTAATGTCGGCATGCGCGGCCAGCAACTGGCTGGCAAAGGCTTGCCATTCCTGCCCCATGCGCATCGGTACTGCGTCCATCAGATGGGTGCGCCCGACCTTGAACAGCCATTGCCATTCGCGGCCTTTGTCGGCGCAGCCGTGTTGCAGGCGGGCAAGGGCCGGCAACACGTGCTGATGGGTGGCCAGCGCTGCCGCGATATGCATGGCCGTGGGGAAGGTGTCGTTGCTGGAGGTGGAGCGGTTGACGTGGTCGTTGGGGTGTAGCGGCTGGTGGCTGCCTGGCGCTTCGCCGGCAAGCTCGCTTGCGCGATTGGCGACAACTTCATTGACGTTCATATTGAACTGGGTGCCGCTGCCGCTTATCCATGGCGGCAGTGGAAATTGCGCGTCGTGCCGGCCTGCCAGTATTTCGTCGCACACCTGACAGATCAGTGCGCTTTGCGCCGCTGTCAATTGCCCAAGCTCGCTATTGGCCAGCGCACAGGCTTTTTTCAGGCGCGCATAAGCGCTTAACAGCGCATGCGGCATCGGCGTTTCGCCAATGGCAAAGTGGGCGAGGGCGCGCTGGGTTTGCGCACCCCATAACCGGCCGTCTGCGATCTCGACCGGCCCCATGGAATCGTATTCGGTACGCTGGCTTTTCATGTGCTGCCCCTGTCGTTTGACAAGGACAGCATAGCCGGCCTGAATCAGCCGCGACGCGAGCGATTGCCTGAAGGCGGCCCCCGGCGGCTATTTTGCGGCTTTTTCGGGTGGCGCAACTGGCTGTTCTGGCGCTGCAGCAAGGTATCGATTTCTTCCGAGGTCGATTGCATCAGGCTTTGTGCCATCTCGCCGTGCGGGAAGGTGTCCGGCATGCGATAGCCCAGCCAGGCATAGGCGGCATACAGCTTGCAGGTGTCTTCCAGATATTGCAGGCGTTGGCGTCCGCCGGTGCCTTCCATGCGCAACAGCGAGGCGCTGCGCTTTTTGGCGCGGCACTCGGCCCAGTCGTGCAAGGCGTTTTCCAGCATGGGAATCTTGGTCGAGACCGGACACAGGCTGAAGGTGACGCGATCGGGCAGGCTTAGCGGCAGCGCATCCAGCCAGCGCGCCTTGGCCATTTGTTCGGACAGGTTGGCCGGCAGGAAGAATTCGTCATGTACATTGATGTGTTTGGTAAACAGCTCCAGCAAAGGCTCCAGCTTGTCTTGCCCGGTGGCCGCGGCGATCTGCTCCAGATAGTCGAGGTTGGGTGCGACGTAAAAGCCGCTGGTGGGCAACGGGTCGGATTTTTCCAGCAGCAAGGCGGCAATCGCCTTGTGCGTGCGCCCATCCAGCCCCGCGACAAAGCCGGCCTCGTGCTGGCCGAAGCGCCCGGCGCGACCGGCAATCTGTTTGGCCAGTGACGCGCTGATCATCCCTTCGGCGTAGCCGTCCCATTTGTTGGCGGTGGTGAAGATGACGCGCCGCGCCGGCGTATTCAAGCCCATACCGATGGCGTCGGTGCCGACCACGATGCTGGTTTCACCGCTGATAAAGCGTTCGGCCTGTGCCTGGCGCACTTCGGGCGACAGATTGCCATAGATGGCGGACACGGCAAAACCCTGCTCGATGGCCTGGTCGCGCCAGTTAAGCACTTCGCGGCGCGAAAATGCGATCAGTACATCGCCCGGCTTGAGGTTTTTCAGCGAGCCCAAGGGCGCTTTTTCCATTTCCAGTGGCGACATGCGTTGCAGCTCGCGTACTTCCAGCGTGCCGCCTACGCGTTTGACCAGCGACTCGATTGCGCCACGTGCTTCCAGCGCGCCCAGCAGATACACCGTTTTGGCCGGTACGCCGCACACGGCAGCGGTCCAGGCCGCGCCACGGTCCGGGTCATCCAGCAGCTGGATTTCGTCAATGACCGCGACCTCGATCATCTTGTTGGGGTTGAGCATCTCCACGGTGCTGGCAACGTGGGTGGCCCCTGGGTGCAGCTTGCGCTGCTCGCCGGTAATCAGGCTGACCGCAACGCCGGCATCCAGAAGACGCTGGTAGTTTTCGATGGCCAGCAAGCGCAAGGGTGCCAGATAGGCACCGCTTTTCGCGCTGGCCAGATGCTCCATCGCGCCGTGGGTCTTGCCCGAGTTGGTCGGCCCAAGTACCGCGATGAAATGGCGCGCCATGCCTTGCGCCATGGTAAAGGACTCGGGATAGAGCGACAGGTTGACGGCATCGCGGGTCTTTTTTGCCTGGCGCTCGGCGTCCAGCGTGCTGGCCAGCTCCTTGATGCGGTCCAGTGCCAGTGTGACGCGGGTGCTGGACCGCTCGTACTTGGCCTTGAAGGCACCCAATGCCCGGGTCGGGTCCAGTTCGAACTCGGCCGCCAGCGCGATGACTTGCTGCGCGCAGGCGCTTAGTTTGGCTTCGAGTTGGGCGCGGGTGTTTTCGTTCCAGCGCTCGCGCAGCAGGGCGAGCTTGGCTGCGTTGTCCATGCGCCGCCACTTGGCACTCTTGCCCAGAAAGCCTTCGTCCGGCACCAGATGGTAGGAAATGACGCGCTTGCCCAGACAGATTTCGCCTTGCACCGATACGGCATAGCTGCCGTCCGAGGTAATCAGGCTGGCTTTGTGCACCTGCAGGTAATCGGTCAGGGCCGAGGTTTCAAACGGGTCGGAGGTGGTGGCAGTCATAGGGTGCAAGTCGGGGCTTTCAGGCATCGGGGCTGCGATAATAGGGCAATCGGCGTTTTCATATAAGCCCTGTGCGGGTGTTCATCTACACATAAACGGCACAAACCGGCTATTTCTGCCGGTTTGTGCCGTCTTTGACATCACTGATATTTAGCTTTTCTTGTCGAAATGGTAGGCGTGTTCGCCGTGCAGGGCTTCGTCCAGCCCTTCTTCCTCTTCGGCGCGGCTGACGCGCGGTTTGTGGATCAGCTTCATGATCATCCAGGTCACGCCAAAGGAGTACACGGCAACAATCACCACGGCCAGAAGCTGGATGGCGAACTGGTGCAGGCCGCCGCTGACGTCGTCGATGGCACGGTTGGCCAACAGGCCGACCAGCAAGGAGCCGGTGACGCCACCCACGCCGTGGGCACGGAACACTTCCAGCGCGTCATCGTATTTGAAGCGTGCCTGCAGCACCTTGGCGAAGTAGCACACGGTCGCGCCGATGGCTCCGATCAAAACCGCCGCCCAGGGTTCGACATAGCCGGCGGTCGGAGTGATGGTGGCCAGACCCGCTACGCCGCCAACCAGTACGCCGGAGAAGCTGGGTTTGGCTTCAAAGCGCCAGGCCAGCAGCAGCCACACCACCATGGCCACAGCACCAGCTACCGCCGTGTTGACGAAGGCGTAGGCTGCCAGAGCATTGGCAGCATAGGCGCCGCCAGCATTAAAGCCGAACCAGCCGAACCATAACAGGCCGGCACCGATGGCCACCAGTGGCAGATTGCTAGGCTCGGGCTTGTCGCCGGGCTCAATGTCGCGCTTGCCCAGGAACATCACGGTGGCCAGTGCGGCAAAGCCGGCGGTGGTATGCACCACAATGCCGCCAGCGAAGTCGATCGCACCCAGTTTGGCCAGAAAGCCACCACCCCAGATCCAGTGGGCGACCGGCACATAGATCAGCAGCATCCACAGTACGATGAATTTCAGATAGGCCTTGAAATCAAAGCGCTCGGCAAAAGCACCGGTGATCAGCGCCGGCGTGATGATGGCAAACATCATCTGGTAGGCAAAGAACATGATAAAGGGGATGGACGGCGCATAATGCGGATGCGGCATGGCGCCGACGCCACTGAAGCCGAAGTAGCTTAAATCGCCGATCACGCCGCCGACATCGGGGCCAAAAGCCAGACTGAAGCCGCCAAAAATCCACACCACGGTAATCACGCCCATGGAAATGAAGTTTTGCATCATGATGGACAGCATGCTGCGGCTGCGCACCAGTCCGCCGTAGAACAATGCGAGCCCGGGGGTCATCAGGCAGACCAGCGCCGTACATAAAATGATAAAGGCCGTGTCGCCGGTGTTGATGAGGTACATGCACATCTCCTGTTTTGCTATCCGCCCGCAGCATGCCGCAGTGTCAGGATTGGCGCGTTACGGCATGGCGGGCTGCGTGCTTGTGAAAAACAAGCTGCCGGCAAAGGCAGCTTGCACCGTCTTGTTATGGCGCACGTATCCGGTATTTGCCTGAAAAATTTGAATTGGGATGCCGGCTTGTGGCCAGAATTGGGCAGACTCAGGGGCATGCACCCAAGCGTTTGCCGTTATAGCGGTGCATGACCGTTTCGGTTTTCTTGCCGCTGCTGTCACTAAAGCGGGCACTGCCCTGATAGGACTGGGCGCTGTAATGGATCTCGCCGGTGGCATTCATGACGCTGTTCTCCATCTTGCACTGCATCTGCCAGCGGGTGATTTCGCCGCTGTGTTTGCTGTCCGTGATGGTGCAGCCCGGACTGGCCGGCAGCGGGTGTTCGGTTTCTTTGAGCTGGGCTGTGGTAAAGCACTGGCGTGCGACGACGGGCGGAATGTCTGTCTTGACGCCGGGAATCTGGATAACGGTGGTGATTTCCCATAACCCGGGCTGCATGGGAGAGGCAGCAAACACCGGGCTGGCAAGGGCAAAGAGTAGGGCGGGAGCAAAGCGGCGCATAGGTTTCTCCTTGAAAGCGTTGCCCTAAAGGTATGGTTTACGCACTATGCTTTGTCAATTTGCTGGGCTTTGGTGTTCGGCATAAATGTTGCGGGCAGAAAAAAGCCCCGCACATTGGCGGGGCTCGCTGAATCCGTGTCCATCAGGACTTAAGGCTGGATCTGTGCCTTGCTCTTGAGCGACTTGATATAGTCCTCGACCATCATGCCCTGTACGCGCTGGGTCAGTTGTGGACGGATGCTGTCCAGTGGTGGCAGGCTTTCGCTCTTGCTGTCTTCCAGCTGGATAATGTGCCAGCCGAAATCGGTTTTCACCGGAACGGCGGTCACCTGGCCCTTGGACAGTTTACCCAGTGCTTCGGCAAATGGTGGCACATACGCACCCGGCTCGCTCCAGCCCAGATCCCCGCCTTGTACTGCACTACCCGGATCTTGCGATTTTTCCTTGGCCAGCTGGACAAACGGCTTGCCTTTTTTCAGCGCGGCAATAATGGCCTGGGCTTCGGCTTCGGTTTTCACCAGGATGTGGCGCGCGCGGTAGCTCTTCTTGGCGGGCATTTGCGCTTTCAGCGCATTGTATTCAGCCAGCAGTTTGGCATCGGTTATCGGGTTGCGGCGTACATGGTCGCGCAGCAACTCGTCGGCCAGGGTCATGGCTTCCAGGTTCTGCAACTGGGCGCGTACGGCTGGCGACTTGTCCAGGCCGCGCTTAACCGCCTCCTGACGCAGGATTTCGGCGGTAATGATCTGCTCGCTCGCCATGGCCGGCGATACCTGCTGCTGGCCTTGTGCCTGCATCATTTTGACGACAGCGTCGATGCGCTGCTGGGAAATGGCCTGGCCGTTGACCGAGGCGGCCTGGGCGGCAAAGGAAAAGGCCGACAGCACTGCGGCGGTCACTAGGGTCAGTTTCTTCATCTGGTTTTCTGCTTTCTTGGTCGAAATGGCGTGCTTGCTCGGGCAAGTTCGGGTTCAGGATTCTTGTGCAGTCTTGGCGCTGATGCTCAGTGCGTGTATGCGCACCTGCATCATCTCACCCAGTGTGTCGTAGACCAGACGGTGGCGCGCCAGCGTTGTCAGGCCGGCAAAGGCGTCGCTGACGATGTAGAGCTGGTAATGGCCGCCACCTGAGCGTGCACCGGCGTGACCCGCATGCTTGGCACTGTCGTCACGGATGTCGATATGTTGCGGCGCCAGGGTAGCCAGCTTGTCCTGCATCAGGCGGATGGTTTCGCTCATGCTGGCAGTACCTTGCGAAACGGTTTGACTGTTACTTGGGCATAAACGCCGGCATCGACATAAGGGTCGGCTCCGGCCCATGCCTGCGCGTCGGCGAGCGAGGCGAACTCGGCCACGATCAGGCTGCCGGAAAAGCCGGCCGGGCCCGGATCTATGGCATCAATGGCCGGAAAAGGACCGGCCAGCAGCAGGCGGCCTGCGTCCTGCAAGGCTTGCAGGCGCGCAAGATGGGCGGGGCGGGCGGCCTGACGCTGCGGCAGCGAGCCTGCCACGTCTTCACCCTGAATAACGTACAGCATTACGGTTTTTCCTCGATAAAGCGTGACAGATACAGGCTTTGTGCAAGCACGAAGGCCAGCATCAGCCCCATGCCGCCGAACAGTTTGAAGTTGACCCAGATTTCTTCGCTGAAGCTCATGGCCACATACAGATTGAGCGCCCCCATAAAGGCAAAGAAAGCGACCCAGGCAAAATTAAGCTTGCGCCAGACGGGGTCGGGCAGGGCAACCTGCTCTTTCATCATGGCCTTGATGCCGTTTTTTCCGGCCAGCTCACCGATCAGCAGACCTGCGCCCATGGCCCAGTACAGCAAAGTGGGTTTCCACATAATGAACTGCTTGTCGTGAAACAGCAGGGTGGCGCCGCCCAGTACCACGATCAGCGCCAGGCTGACCCATTGCATGGTGTCGACCTTGCGGTGGCGTACCCAGGCAAGGGCAACCATGGCGGCGGTGGCGACGATGGCAACCGCGGTGGCCGAGAAAATGTCGCGGGTAAACCAGTAAGTGGCAAAAAACAGCAGGACGGGGAGGAGGTCGGTCAGTATTTTCATGCGGGGAATTATGTGGGCTTGGCCGCGCCAAGACAAGCGCGGCCATGCAGTTTAGCTTTTAGGTGCCTGTTTGACCACGGACAAGGCAGTGGCGACCAGTCCGGCTACATCGCCTGCATTGGCCGGCAGAATCAGTGTATTGCCGGTTTTGGCCAGTTTGGCGAAGGCTTCGACATATTGCTCGGCCACTTTGAGGTTGACTGCCTCGATGCCGGAAGGTTCGGCAATGGCTTGCGCCACGGCACGCAGCGCGTGGGCATTGGCATCGGCGACCAGACGCAGGGCTTCGGCTTCACCTTGCGCGGTATTGATGGCCGCCTGCATTTCGCCTTCGGACTTCTGGATGGAGGCTTCACGCTGGCCGGCGGCGATATTGATCTGTTCTTGCTTGCGCCCCTCGGATGCTGCAATCAGCGCGCGCTTCTCGCGCTCGGCGGTAATCTGCGATTGCATCGCGTGCAGGATTTCTTGGGGCGGAACCAAGTCCTTGATTTCGTAGCGCAAAACCTTTACGCCCCAGCTGGAGGCGGCTTCGTCCAGTGCGGCGACGACCGAGGTGTTGATTTCGTCGCGCTCCTCGAAAGTCTTGTCCAGTTCCATCTTGCCGATGACCGAACGCAAGGTGGTTTGCGCCAGTTGGGTAATCGCCATGATGTAGTCGCTGGAGCCGTAGCTTGCGCGCTGCGGATCGGTCACCTGGAAGTACAGGATGCCGTCGACCTTGAGCTGGGTGTTGTCGCGCGTGATGCAGATCTGGCTGGGTACATCCAGCGGACTCTCTTTCAGGCTGTGGCGGTAGGCGACCCGGTCGACAAAGGGAATGATGATATTGAGGCCGGGCTTGAGTACGGCATGGAAGCGGCCAAGGCGCTCGACCACCAGCGCGCTTTGCTGCGGCACGACGCGGACTGCCTGCAGCACGAATACCAGTGCGGCGGCGAATAAAACGAGTGTGGAAATCATGCGTTTTCCTCCGGTGGGGTGGTGTCGACGATCAGGCGGTTGCCGTCACGACCGACAATATAGGCGTGTTGGCCTTCGGTGAGCCTGGGTGACCTGACTTCGGCGTCCCAACTGGTGCCACGGTATTGCACCCGAGCCTGGCGTGCGTCGTCTATATGCAATATTTCGACGCGCTGTCCCAGATCCGGGTCATCCACGCGGGCGCGGGTTTGTGTGTTGAGGCGTTTGCGATGGCGGCGCAAAAAGGCAACGCCAACAAGGGCGCTGATACTGGCCAGTATCAGTTGCACGGCGGGTGCGGCGCCAAAGAAGCTGGCGAGCGATGCGATGGCAAAAGATGCGCTGAAAACCAGCAGATAAAATGTCCCGCTTAAAAATTCACCTATCAGCGCAGCCAGTGCCAGGCTGAGCCAGATGCCGGCTGTCATGGCAAGCTCCAGATATTTATGGCGATATTGCATTGTCGGTGTTTAGGCAGGTAAGGGCAATGCGGTATTTGCCCTTACCTTTGGCCGCGTCCGGCGCTAGACTCGCGCCCATGTATCAGATCAAGCAAGCGGCACAAGCCGAAACAGACATCCGCAAGAGCCGATTTATCGCCATGGCGCTGCCGGTCAGCGAGCGGGCGCAGGCGCAGCGCGAACTGGCTCGCATCCGCAGCGAGCACCCGTCGGCGCGCCATGTGTGCTGGGTTTTACTGTGCGCCGGCGACTCGGGTATGGATGACGATGGCGAGCCTTCCGGTACGGCGGCACGGCCGATTTACAATGTGCTGGTGCACCGTCAGTTGCAGAATGTCTTGCTGGTGGTGGTGCGTTATTTTGGCGGGATCAAGCTGGGTGCAGGCGGTCTGATGCGTGCCTATAGCCAGGCGGCGGTGGCGGCGCTGGATGCCGCAGACAAAACGCCTGTTGTCGCGTTGGCTTCCTGGTGGCTGGTGTGTGGTTTTGCCCATGAAAACAGCCTGCGCCACTGGTGTGTACAGCATGGTCTTGCCATTGTGCAAGCCTGTTACGCTGAGCAGGTGCGTCTGAGGGTCAGCCTGCCGCTGGCGCAGGCCGATGCGCTGCGCCGGCACTTGCTCGATAGTCTGGGCGGGGTCGTCGATATGCAAGACGGCGATGTTTTTGGCGGCTAGCCATGCTGTTTGCGTAAGTAGTTTTATGTCGAGATAAAAGGGTTGACGCCAGCAAGAGTCACACGCTAATGTGTAGCCGAACTGACGTGCAGCGCGCCAAACGCCGCTGCGGGGAAAGTGCAAACGGGAGCCGGCGACGGTTCCCTTTTTTTATGGGGCCCCCTGTTTTTAATCCCGTAAATTCCCGTGAGGCACAGCATGATCAGCACCGAAATCAACTATGGCGATGTCTATCTCGTTCCCAAGAAAACCGTGGTCGACAGCCGCAAGGAATGCGATACCTCGGTCGCCTTCGGTCCGCGCCGTTTTACCATGCCGGTTTACCCTTCGAACATGAAAAGCGTGGTCAATGCCGCATCCTGCGAGTACTTCGCGCGCCTGGGCTGGTTTTACACCATGCACCGCTTCAATGTGAATGTGGTCGAATTTGTTGCCGACATGCAGCAAAAAGGCCTGTTTGCCTCCATCAGCATGGGCGTGAACGAGGACTCCTACCAGCAGGTGAGCGATCTTCAGGCGGCTGGCCTGACCCCCGAGTACATCACGCTGGATGTGGCCAACGCCTGGTGCGTCAAGGCCGAACGCATGATCAAGCATCTGAAGGCCAGCTTTCCGGGCAGCTTTATCATCGGCGGCAATATTGCTACGGCCGAAGCCGCACGCGAACTGGAAGCCTGGGGCTGTGACGCGATCAAGGCCGGCATTGCCGGTGGCCGCGTCTGCATTACCAAGAACAAAACCGGCTTTCATCGTCCGATGATTTCGACGGTGCAGGATTGCGCTGCGGCGGTAAGCGTGCCGGTGATTGCCGATGGCGGTATTGTCGAGCATGGCGATATTGCCAAGGCGCTGGTGTGTGGCGCGACCATGGTGATGGCGGGTTCGCTGTTTGCCGGTTTTGACGAGTCGGCTGGCGAGATCGTCGAGATCAGCGGCAAGCTGTACAAGGAATATTTTGGCAGCGCCTCGCAGTTCAACAAGGGTGCTTACGTCAACGTCGAGGGCAAAAAGATTCTGGTCGAGTACAAGGGCCGTATCGACAAGCTGCTGCTTGAATTGCAGGAAGATCTGCAGTCCTCGGTCAGCTATGCCGGTGGCCGCGATCTGGCAGCCCTGCGCGGCGTCGACATGATACGCGTACCGCGCTGAGGCAATAGGCACGGCAGCTTAGAGCTGCAGTGCCTGAGTAAGCGCCGACTCCAGCGCCAGCAGGGCCTTGTCGTCACTGCCACCATCGGCCGACAGCAAGAAGGAGTCTTCTACCCGACTGCCTAGCGTCATGATCTTGGCCGAGTGCACACCGAAGCGGTGCTCGGCCAGAACCTGACTGATGCGTGCCAGCAGGCCGGGGCGGTCGCCGGCCACGATGGACAGTACATAGTAAAGCGCCTTGTCGTCCGGATGCAGCGACACCTGAGGCTGGATGGGGAAGTGCTTGAGATGGCGGTCTATGCGCCCGGATTTTGTGACGGCGGCTGTCTCGCCCGACAGCAGGCGCTGGGCCAGTTCAAATTCGATAAAGTTGATCATGGCGCGGTAGTCGTCGGCATGATGCTCGGGAATGAACACATGGAAAGTGTCGAGTGCGTAGCCATGGCGGGTGGTGTGCACGCGGGCATCGGCGATGCTGTAGTGGGTGCGGCCGAAAAATGCGCAGATGCGTGAAAACAGCGTGCTCTGGTCGGGGGTGTAGACCAGAACTTCGATGCCTTCGCGCGACTCGCTCATGCGTGCCTTGACAATGGGCGTGGGGCTATCGACCAGGCGGTTAAGTACGCGGGCATGCCAGGCAATGGTGCGCGCGTCGTGGCGCAGGAAATAAACCGTATCCAGTTGCTGCCATAAGCGCATTTCCACACCCTCGGGCAGGGCATTCAGGCGCAATTCGGCGCGTGCCTGCGCCTGACGCTCGCTGATCACCGACTGGCAGTCAACCTCCCCCCCGCTTTCCAGTACCCGCAAGGTCGCGTGGTACAGGTCTTCCAGCAGCTTGGCTTTCCAGCCATTCCAGATTTTTGGGCTGGTGCCGCGAATGTCGGCGACAGTCAACAGATAAAGCGCCGTCAGCCTGCGCGGGTTGCCGACGGTCTCGGCAAAATGCAGTACGGTTTCCGGGTCGTAAATATCCTGTTTTTGCGCCACGGTCGACATGCTCAGGTGTTCGCGTACCAGCCAGACTATCAGCTCCCTATCTTCAAACGACAAGCCGTGGGTCTGGCAAAATTCGGCCGCATCCACCGTGCCCAGCTGGGAGTGATCGCCGCCGCGCCCCTTGGCGATGTCGTGGAACAGGCCGGCGATATACAGCACTTCCGGCCGCTCGAAACTGCTAATCAGGCGGCTGAGCAAGGGATATTCGTGATTGAACGCGGGTACTGCAAAGCGGCGCAGATTGCGCACCACCATCAGGATATGTTCTTCCACGGTGTAAACATGGAACAGGTCGTGCTGCATGCGCCCGATAATACGGCCGAATGCCGGCAGATACTTGCCCAATACGCCATACAAGTTCATCCGGCGCAGGGTGTGGGTCAGTCCGTTTTCACGGAACATCTGCAAAAACAGGGCGCGGTTGTGCCGGTTGCGACGAAAGCGCTCGTTGATATGGCGGCGCGCGCGCCACAGGGCGCGCAAGGTGCGTGGCGCCATGCCGGTCAGCTCCGGATGGCGCTGCATATGCAAAAAGGCTTCCAGTATCGCGCCGGGGTCGTCCTCGAAGACATCGTTGCCGTGTATGCCCAGCATATCGTTTACGCGGTAAAAACGGCTATCGATATCAATCGTGACGCGGGGCAGGGGGCAAAACAGCAGCGCGCGGATATTGGGCAGCAGGATGCCGGAGAGCTGGCTGACCATGCGCGAGGCCTTGTAGTAGGCCTGCATCATCTCTTCGCTGGCGCGGCGCTGCGGTGCATCGGCATAGCCCATGGTCAGTGCGGTTTGCTGTTGCAGGTCGAATATCAGCCGGTCTTCACGCCGTTTGGCCTGCAGATGCAGCTCAATGCGCAGTTTCTCCAGCTGGCGCTCGCTGATGCGCAACATGCGCGCTTCGGTCGGCGTCAGAATGTCTTTTTGCACCAGCATATCCCAGCTGCTGCCAAGACCGATGGCGCGTGCCAGCCAGATAATCGTGTGCAGGTCACGCAGACCGCCCGGGCTGTCCTTGAGATTGGGCTCCAGATTGCTGGTGCCGGAAAACAGCCGGTTATGGCGCTGCGTTTGCTCGATCAGCTTGCCTTCGAGAAAGCGCAGCGGGTCGCGCACCCGGGTGGTAGCCTGATTCAGTTCGGTAAACAGTACCGGGTTGCCGCATAGCAGCCGGTTTTCCAGTAGCGTGGTTTCCACGGTCAGGTCGGCCTGGCTCTCGCTCAGGCATTCGGCCACCGTGCGCACACTGTGGCCGACTTCCAACCCGATATCCCATAGCAGGCCGACAAAGCGGGTGAGTGTCTCAGTGAGTGAAGCATCCGGCGCGGCCGGCAATAGAATCAGCAGGTCGATATCCGAGCAGGGAAAAAGCTGGCCGCGGCCATAGCCGCCGACGGCCAGCAAGCTGGCTTGCTGCTCAAGCGCCAGCGCATCCCAAATGGTGCGGATATAGCCGTCTATCAGCAGGCTGTGGCGGTTCAGATAGTCGCGCGCCCGGCCATCATGGCGGTAGCGTTGTGCTAATGACTGGCGTTCGGTCTGCAGCTCGCGACGCCATGTTTGACACGCTAAAAAGTCGTCGCAAGGCTGCATGGTTTAACGCCTTTCCTGATGGGCAATGGCCCAGAGGCCGGCCAGTAAAAACAGCAAGGTAGGGGCGGTTGCCGAAAAGATCGGATTCCACTCGTAAAGCAGTCCCAGATGACCGAACAGGCGGTTGGTAAAGTGAAAGGCGATGCCGAGACAAATTCCAGTAAACAGCTTGACGCCCATTTCACCCTGGCGGCGCGAAACCGGGGTAAAGGCCAGTGCCACCAGCGCCATCGAGATGCAGGCCAGCGGATAGAACAGCTTGCTCCACAAGGCGATCTCATAGCGCTGGGTTTTCTGGTGGTTAGCACGCAGATGATCGATATAGGCCTTGAGGTTGTAAGCCGACATCTGCTCAGGTACCACCAGTAGTACCGATAGAATGTCCGGCTGCAGTACCGACTTCCATTGCAAGGTGGGGAAGGTTTCCACGCGGATACGGTCCGGCTCGATGTTGGAGTCGCGTACACCCTCCAGTTTCCAGTAGCCGTTGCCTTCGTAGCGGCCGCGCTGGGCGAAGCGCGAGCGCGTCAGCTTGAATTCTTTGTCGTAGGTGTAGACACGGATATTCAGCAAGGTCGTGTCCGGCAGCATTTCACCGATATTGATGAAGTTATTGTCATCCTTGGCCCACAGTCCCGAGCGGAATTCCTGGGCGACAACCGAGCGGGTGTTGTCCAGCTTGAATTTCTCGGCGGTCTGCTCCGACCAGGGCGAAATAAACTCGCCCAGCAACAGTGCCATCAGCGCGCAGCCGCTGCCGAAAAGCAGCATGGTGCGCGCGATTTGCCCCAGCGACACCCCAGAGGTCCGGATGGCGGTGTACTCGGAGCTGGCCGAGAGTTGGGTCATGGCCACCATGCAACCTATCAATACCGCCAGCGGCATCAATTCGTAGGCGTGGCCCGGCATCAGCAGTGCGACATAGCCCAGCATGGCGACAATGTCGTAGCTGCCCCGGCCTATGCGCGGCAACTCCTTGATGACGTCAAAAAAGGCATACAAGCCGATCAGGGCTATCAGGGTAAACAGGCTGGCCGAGAGAAAGCTGGCCAGCAGATAGTTGCGAATCTGTTTCATGCGCGGGTCTTTGTGCGATTTTGTTGTCTACGTGCATTCCATGCCGCCGCAACAAAGCCGGTTGGCCGGTTGCGGTACCAGATCAGGCCCAGCGCGATACCTAGCATCAAAAGATGGATGGGGAGAATGCCCAGTGCCGAAGAAATTTTGTCATGGGCAATCCAGTCGCGCAGCAGCCACAAGCCATTCTGGTACAGCAGGTAAGCACCCAGCGCCATTAGCAGGTTATAAGCATGGCCGCTACGCGGGTTGTAATAGGCCAAGGGTATGGCGAGCAGCGCGAGAATGAGCGAACTTAACGGCATGGACAGGCGCCAGGCCAGTTCGGCGCGATCCGATGCAGTGTGGCCGGCGAATAATTCTAGCGTGGAGCGTGTTTCCGAGTCGCTGGTGGGCTCTATCAGGCGTGGGCTTTCCCCCATTCTGACGCTATAGCGTTTGAACTGGCCGATCTCGAACTCGCCCGAACCCGCTTCGCCTATATAACGGTGACCGTTTTCCAATACCAGTTCGCGCACGCCCTTGTTATTGACGCTTAGCGAGCCTTGTTCTGCGAAAATGGTGGAAACCTCGTCTTTTTCGATGGACTGCACAAACAGATTGCGCGATGCCCCGTCTTCGGGGCTGTAACTTTCAATAAAGTAGATGCGCTTGCCGCCTTGGGCTTCCTTGAATACACCGGGGGCCAGTGCCGATATTTCTTCACGCTGCTTGAGGTTTTGTGCGTATTCCTTGCTGCGGTATTGCGCCCACGGCCCGATAAACGAAGTGCCGATAATGATCAGCAGGGTAAAGGGCAGGGTGAAGCGCAGTACCGGTGCAATCCAGCGGGTTAGCGACATGCCGGAAGAAAACCATACCGCCATTTCATGATCGCGCCAGGCACGGCCCAGTACCACCATGACGGTGATGAAAATGGTGAGGATCAGCAAAACCGGGAAAAACCCCAGTGCCCAGAAGCCGATCAGGGCCGCGACCGCTTCGTTGGCGACGCGGCCTTGCGCCGCCCGGCCCAGCATATTGATGGTCTGGGTGGTCAGCAAGATGGCGAACAGTACAAGAAACACGCCGATACTGGTGACTGTCAGTTCACGCGTCAGACTTTTTCGAAAAACCATGGGAAGATGCGCCTGTTTTTGACAATTTGTCAAAAGCGTATAGATAATGAGAAAAAGCCCGTCAAGGGCCAGTCTTATGGATTTTTCGCCCCGCGCCGGGGCGTCGCCCGCCGGAGCCTGTCGGTTTCTGGCGGCTCTCTTAATGATACGTAATGCATCGGGAGCAGGCTCATGGAGTTTAACATTAAAAGTGGAAGTCCGGAGAAGCAGCGCGTAGCCTGCGTAGTCGTCGGTGTTTACGAGTCGCGCAAGCTGACGCTGGCGGCTGATTTGCTGGATCGCATCTCCAACGGCTTTATCGGCGATGTGTTGCGCCGTGGCGATATGGAAGGCAAGCTGGGTAGCACCTTGCTGCTGCATTCGGTGCCGCATACCTTGTGCGACCGTGTTCTTTTGGTGGGGCTGGGCAAGGAGCGCGAATTCCGCGCCAAGGAATACCGTGAAGCGATACGCACTTCTGCCCGTGCGCTGACGCAGACGTCGTCCAGCGAAGTGGTCAGCTATCTGTCCGAGCTGAGTGTGAAAAAACATGACGTAGAATGGATGGTCGAGCAAGCCTGTGTGGTGACGCTGGATACCTTGTACCGCTGCGATACATACAAGTCGCGTCAGGACGAGAGCGTGCGCGAGCCGCGGAAATTTACCCTGGCGGTGCCACGGCGCAGTGATCTGGCCGATGGAGAGCGCGGTCTGGCGCGCGGTCAGGCAATCGCAGCCGGCATGAAGCTGACCAAGGATCTGGGCAATGCGCCGGGCAATGTCTGCACACCGGACTATCTGGCGCATCAGGCGCGCGCGATTGCCGAGTCCTTTGGTGCCGAAGCCGAGATTCTGGACAAGGCGGCGATAGAAGAGGCAGGCATGGGGTCTTTTCTGGCGGTGGCCAAGGGTAGTGAGCTAGAACCACGCTTTATCGTGCTGCGCTACTTCGGTGCCAGGGACAAGGCCGACAAGCCGTTTGTACTGGTCGGCAAGGGCATTACTTTTGATTCCGGCGGTATCTCGCTCAAGCCGGGCGAAGCCATGGACGAGATGAAGTACGATATGGGCGGTGCTGCTGCCGTATTGGGTACCTTCCGCGCCGCCGTCGAGATGAAGCTGCCCCTGAATATCGTGGTGCTGATTCCGACCTGCGAAAACATGCCGTCCGGACGGGCGCTCAAGCCGGGTGATATTGTCACCTCTATGTCGGGCCAGACTATCGAAGTGTTGAATACCGATGCCGAAGGCCGCCTGATTCTGTGTGATGCACTGACTTATGCCGAGCGTTTCGAGCCGGCTGCCGTTATCGATGTGGCGACCCTGACCGGTGCGTGCGTGATTGCGCTGGGCCATGTGGCGACCGGGCTTTACAGCTCGCAAGACTCGCTGGCACGCGATCTGGTCGCCGCTGGCGAAGAGGTCGGTGACCGTGCCTGGCATATGCCGCTGTGGGAGGAGTATCAGGAGCTGCTGAAGAGCCCGTTTGCCGATATGGCCAATATCGGTGGCCGTGCCGGTGGCAGCATCAGCGCCGCCTGTTTCCTGTCGCGCTTTGCCAAGGCCTATGACTGGGCACATCTGGATATTGCCGGTACCGCCTGGAAGAGCGGCAAGGACAAGGGCTCGACCGGTCGACCCGTGCCGCTGCTGGTGCAATACCTGCAAGACCGCGCCGATATTGCGCTGGGCAATGTCGTACGTCGTGGCCGTCCGCGTCGCGAGGTGACGGAAGCGCCGGATCAGCATGACGCAGATTGATTTTTATACCGGTGTGGCCGATGCACCGGCTTTTGCCTGCAAATTGACGGCAACTGCCTACCGCAAGGGGGCCAAGCTGTTTGTGTTGCTGCCGGATGCGGCTGCGCTTGAGCGCTTTAGTGCGCGCTTGTGGAGCTTGTCCGAGACTGCGTTTATCCCGCATTGCAAGGCCGATGATGCCATTGCCAGTCAGACGCCGGTCTGGCTGGGGCTGTCGCTGGCTGCCTGTAGCGAGGATAGGGTGTTGTTGAATCTGGGCGGGGAGCCGCCGGCTGATCCTGCGGCCTTTTCCCGTATTCTGGAAATTATCGGTGTTGATGAGGACGCGCTAGCCATGGCGCGAACCCGTTTTCGCTTTTATCGTTCTCTGGGGCTTGCCATCGAGCACCATGATATGCGCCATCGCCAAACATGACCGTTACTGCACCGCATGGACAAGCTTTGCCCGACAACCTGCCTGTCCTGACCGAGGTGGTCGAAACCGAGTTGCCGGTTTCCGCCTCTTTTTCTGAGGCGGAGCCTTTCTCCAGCCAGCACTTCGGTGCGCCGCTGGATTTGCCGCCGGCGTTAACGCAGGCGCTGCCCCCTGTGCTGGATGTTACGCCGGGTGATACCTTGTTCGAGTCGCTGCCTGCCATCGATCTTGAGCTGGGTGCAGGGTCGGCGCATCAAACAGAAAAAGACGAGGCACTTTTTTCCGAACTGGTGCCTGCCGATAACTGGCTTGATCACACCGCGCCACCGGCCTCGGTCGATAGTCTGCTGGAAGACTTCGACTTTGCCTTCGACGCTCCAGATCCGGCATTGGCGCTGTCCGCAACAGCGCCATCCTCCTCTTGGCAGTCTGATGTGCCCGATCTGGATCTGGCGAGTCTGGTGCCAGATGCTCCCGATGAGGAAATGCAGCCTTTGCCAGGTTTCACCGGCTTGCCGGCTGCGGATGCACGCTCCGATTTTAGCCCGCCATCGCAGCCGCCTGCTTTTGCGGCGGAGGCCGGGCATGGATTGCCGCTTCAGCCGGAGATTGAAGTGGCCGGTGTGCCCGTGTTGGAGGTGGTGCCCGAGCCTGTTGTGATGCCGGTGCTGATGGAAGAGCCCGAGCCTGTTGTGATGCCGGTGCTGATGGAAGAGCCCGAGCCTGTTGTGATGCCGGTGCTGATGGAAGAGCCCGAGCCTGTTGTGATGCCGGTGCTGATGGAAGAGCCCGAGCCTGTTGTGATGCCGGTGCTGATGGAAGAGCCCGAGCCTGTTGTGATGCCGGTGCTGATGGAAGAGCCCGAGCCTGTTGTGATGCCGGTGCTGATGGAAGAGCCCGAGCCTGTTGTGATGCCGGTGCTGATGGAAGAGCCCGAGCCGGTCGTGATGCCGGTGCTGATGGAAGAGCCCAAGTCGGTCGTGATGCCAGCTCTGATGGATGAACCTGAGTCTGTCGTAATGTCGGCAGTGGCAGTGGCAGCGTCCGCGGTGATGCCTCTACTTGATCAGACACAGGCTGTCGCCAGTTCGATCGAGCCTCCGGCAAGAAAGCAAAACATTGCCGTAGTGGATGAGGCGGCGTTGCTGGATGCGGTTTACCAGCGCATTGTGCCGCGCATGAAAGTCGAACTGACCTTGTGGCTGCAGGATGCGATCGAGGTGCAGAGCAAGCATATGCTCGCCGGCGTGATGCAGCAGATGAAGGAAGATTACGACATGCTGTTTGGTGAGACGTTACGGGAAAGCGTACGTCAGGCCATTGCCGATATTGGCCAGAATGAACAATGCAAGGATAACAACAATGGGTAACCGCCTCTCCAAGATCATGACCCGTACCGGTGACGATGGCACTACCGGCTTGGGCGACGGCAGCCGTCTGGGTAAGGAGTCGCCGCGCATTGCCGCATTGGGTGATGTGGATGAACTTAACTGCTGCATGGGTTTGTTGCTGGCGGAGTCCTTACCCGAGCATGTGGCCGTTTTTTTAGGTGCAGTGCAGCATGATTTGTTTGATCTGGGTTCCGAGCTGGCCGTGCCAGGCTATAGCGCGCTAAAAGAGGGGCATGTAGCCAGGCTTGAGCAGTTTTTGACTGAA
>NZ_RJTZ01000062.1:0-19694 GCF_024343515.1 Aquitalea sp. S1-19
GCGTGCAGCTCGGCCTTGGCCTTGAGATCGGTGAGATCCACATTGCCCAATTCGTCGCACTTCACCACCACCACCTGCATGCCCAGCATCTGCGCGGTAGCGGGGTTGGTGCCGTGTGCCGATTGCGGAATCAGGCACACGGTGCGCGCAACATCACCACGGCTTTCGTGGTAGCGCAAGATAGCGAGCAAGCCGGCATATTCGCCCGAGGCGCCGGAGTTGGGCTGCATCGAGATGGCGTCAAAACCGGTAATCGCCATCAGCTGCGCCTGCAAGCCGGCAATCATTTCGTGATAGCCAACCGCCTGATCGGCCGGGCAGAACGGATGCAGCTCGGCAAAAGCAGGCCAGGTCACCGGCAGCATCTCGGCCACGGCGTTCAGCTTCATGGTGCACGAGCCCAGACTGATCATGGAATGATTCAGTGCGAGGTCGCGGTTTTCCAGACGCTTGAGGTAGCGCAACATTCCGTGTTCGGTGTGGTACTGGTTGAACACCGGATGGGTCAGGATGGCCGACTCGCGCTTGAGCGCAGCAGGAATCGCATCTGCGGCGGCAGCATCCAGTGCGGCGACATCGGCCGCCTGGCCGGTAAAGAGTGTGATCAGGAAGGCCAGATCTTCATGACTTGCCTGCTCATGGAAGGCCACCGCCAGCACGCTGTCGCCGACGCGGCGCAGGTTGTAACCGGCAGCGAGCGCAGCAGCGTATACGCTGGCCGCCTGGTCACCCAAGTCGACCTCGACCGTGTCGTAGAAGCGGTCATATACCAGCTTGCCGCCAGCAGCCTGAACGGCGTGGCCGAAAATCGCGGCCAGACGATGGATGCGGGTGGCGATGCGGCGCACCCCCTCCGGGCCGTGGTACACGGCATACATGCCGGCCAGGTTGGCCAGCAATACTTGCGAAGTGCAGATATTGGAGTTGGCCTTTTCGCGGCGGATATGTTGCTCGCGCGTTTGCAGCGCCATGCGCAGCGCGGTCTTACCCTTGGCATCCACCGACACACCGATAATGCGCCCCGGTGCGGCGCGCTTCATATCTTCGCGGAAGGCGAAATAGGCGGCGTGCGGACCGCCAAAACCCATAGGCACACCGAAGCGCTGGGTATTGCCCACCGCCACATCGGCGCCCATTTCGGCCGGCGACTTGATCAGCACCATGGCCATGATGTCGGCGGCGACAATCGCCACTGCACCGCGCGCCTTGGCAGCGGCAATCGGCGCGCTCAGGTCCAGCAGATCACCACCTGCGCCGGGCAACTGGAACAAGGCACCGAAGTAGTCGGCATTGCCTGCCTCTTCCGGATGCCCCAGCACCAGCTCAAAACCAAAATACTTGGCACGGGTGCGGATCACATCCAGCGTCTGCGGCAGCACGCGGCTGTCGATAAAGAAGGCTTCGGATTTGGATTTGGACACCCGGCGCGCCAGCGTCATCGCCTCGGCGGCGGCAGTGGCTTCATCCAGCATGGAGGCGTTGGCCATCTCCAGACCGGTCAGGTCGATCACCATCTGCTGGTAGTTAAGCAGCGCTTCCAGACGGCCTTGCGCAATCTCGGCCTGATACGGGGTATAAGCGGTATACCAGCCGGGGTTTTCCAGCACATTACGCAGAATCACGTTCGGCAGGCGGGTCGGGTGATAACCCAGGCCAATGAACGATTTATTGATAATGTTCTTGTCGGCGATCGCTTTGAGTTTGGCCAGCGCTTCGGCTTCGGTCATCGCATCAGGCAGATCAAGCTTGCGCCCGAAACGGATGGCGGCGGGGACGGTTTGTCCGACCAGTTCGTCAAGGCTGGCCACGCCCAGCGTCGCACACATGGCGGCGCGCTCGGCATCGTTCGGGCCGATATGGCGACCGATGAATTCCTGATGGTTGAACAGTTGTTCTAGCGACATATCGCTTCCTTTTTTGGCCGGAGATGGGTTTGACACGGCAAAAAAAACCCCTGACCGGTCAGGCGGCAGGGGCGGGGTTAAATCAGGCGCCGATTTCGGCGGCGTAAGCGTCGGCACTCATCAGTGCGTCAAGGTCGGCCACATTGGCCGGACGGATGCGGAAGAACCAGCCCTCGGCATAAGGGGCGGAATTGGCCAGCTCCGGCGTACCTTCCAGCGCCTCGTTGACCTCCAGCACTTCACCGGCAATCGGGCTGTATACATCGGACGCGGCTTTCACCGACTCGACGACACCGGCCTGCTCGTCCGCAGCCAGCACGGCACCGGCTTTAGGCAGCTCGACAAACACCACATCACCCAGCAACTCCTGTGCGTGTTCGGTGATACCGACGGTGACGGAGCCATCGGCTTCCAGGCGCAGCCATTCATGGCTGGAGACGTATTTCAGTTCGGTCGGGATATGGCTCATGCGGGTTTCTCCTGTAGATGCTTTAGACTGGGGATCCGGAATCCGGGAGCCGTGACGCACCGCAAGCGGCGGCCCCCGGTTCCCGGATTCCGCTTATTCGAATACCTTCTTGCCGTTACGTACAAACGGCATCTTGACCACGCGCACCGTCGTTAAGGTGCCGCGCAGGTCGACCTGGGCATGCTCGCCGGTCGCTGCCGGCACGCGGGCGATGGCGATGGAGTGCTTGAGGGTCGGCGAGAATGTGCCGCTGGTGATGATGCCTTCGCCCATCCCCTCGACCACGACTTTCTGTCCTTCGCGCAACACGCCGCGTCCTTCGAGCACCAGCCCGACCTGACGCATGGCAACACCGGCCTCCTTTTGCGCCTGAAGCGCGGCACGGCCGATAAAATCGCGGCTGTCTTTCATCGCCAGCGTCCAGCCCATGCCGGCCTCCAGCGGCGAAACCTGCTCGTCCATGTCGTGGCCGTAGAGGTTCATGCCGGCTTCCAGACGCAGGGTGTCGCGCGCGCCCAGGCCTATCGGCGCAACGCCGGCTTGTTGCAGTTCACGGAAGAAAGCGTCGGCTTCGGCAGCTGGGATCATGATTTCCAGACCGTCTTCACCGGTGTAACCGGTGCGTGCAACAAACCACTCACCAAAAGGCAGCCCCTGAAAGACTTGCAGCGCACGGATGGACTCGGCCCAATCCGGCTTGACGGCACACACCTTGTCAATGGCGTTCGGGCCTTGCACCGCCAGCATGGCCAGATCGCGGCGCGGACGCAGCGTGACATCAAAGCCGTCAAGATGTGCATCCATCCACGCCAGATCCTTGGCGGTGGTGCCGGCATTGACCACCATGCGATAGCCGTCCTCGGCCAGATAAACGATCAGGTCGTCCACCACGCCGCCTTGCTCGTTCAACATGCCGGAATACAGTGCCTTGCCGACAAAACCGAGCTTGGCCACATCGTTGGCGATCAGGGTCTGCAGCCAGCGCTTGGCATCGGCACCGCTGATGTCGATCACGGTCATATGCGACACGTCGAACATGCCGGCGTCGCTGCGCACGATTTCATGCTCTTTCAGTTGCGAGCCGTAATGGATGGGCATATCCCAGCCGGCGAAATCGACCATCTTGGCGCCGGCGTCTAGGTGTGCTTGATACAAGGGGGTACGTTGGGCTGCCGTCATGGTGATCCTTACATAGGGGAGATATCAGCTATCTACACCCCTCTGTCCGGTCACCTGAGATTTTCCGCAAGCACGCTATCAGCGCGTTGCGTTAGCCCCTTCGGTGGATGCCGCATCGGGCATCGCTCTCCAGAGTCGGTGGGCCAATCCGTTTACCGGCCCGTATGATGCAGTCCTTTTGCCTGAGCGATTGCGGGTGCGCTTGCGCCTTCGGCGGCGGCATAAAGCCGCTCTCTCCTGCATGATGTGCGGATTATCGCGGGAGATGCGGGATAAGTAAAGGCGGGAATGGGAAGCGGGAGCAGGGACTGGACATCATCCCCGTTCCCGATCCCCTGCCCTGCATCAATACCAGACGATCCCGTTCACCTCGGTGGTGATGATGGTGCCGGCGTTGCCTTTGACGATTTCTTCGATATCTTCCAGCGCGCCGATCACCGCACGCTTGCCGGTCAGGCGGGCAAACTCGCAGGCAGCCTCCACTTTTGGCCCCATCGAGCCGGCGGCAAAGCCCAGTTTGTCCATTTCATCCGGGTGCGCCATCTTGATGGCTTTGGCGTCCGGCGTACCCCAGCCGACAAACACGCTGGCTACGTCGGTCGCGATAACGAAATAGTCGGCATCGATTTCACGCGCCAACAGCGCCGAAGACAGATCCTTGTCGATTACGGCTTCGACCCCAATCAGCGTTTTTCCGGTCTCGTCATACATGGTCGGAATCCCGCCGCCGCCGGCAGCGACCACCACCACGCCTTTTTCGATCAGCCAGCGTATGGGACGCATCTCGAAAATGCGCTTGGGCTTGGGACTGGGCACCACACGACGGTAGTAGTCGCCATCGGCCTTCACTGTCCAGCCCCTGTCGGCGGCCAGCTTGTCGCCCTCTTCCTTGGTGTACACCGGGCCGACAAACTTGGTCGGATTGGCAAAGGCCGGGTCTTTCGGATCAACTTCAGTCTGGGTCAGAATGGTGGCAATCGGCACTTCGAATGGCAACTCGTTGCCCAACTCCTGCTCGATCATATAGCCGATCATGCCCTCGGTTTGCGCCCCCAGCACATCCAGCGGATACGGGGTCACCGTAGAGTCAACCAGACGGGCATATGCATCGTTCTGCAAACCAAGCAAGCCCACTTGCGGGCCGTTACCATGACACATCACCAGGTTATGCCCCAAACGGGTGACGGCAGCCAGTTGTTTGGCTGCGATCTTGACGTTGGCACGCTGGTTGTCGGCGGTCATGGCTTCGCCACGACGTTGCAGGGCATTACCGCCCAAAGCGACTACTACACGCATGATGTTTCCTCTCCTAGCCGGCTACGCGCCAGCTGCAAGGCAAAACAAAGGCCGACCGCCCTGAGGTCGTGCCGGCCGCTTGGGTCTGAAAAAATCAGCTACCGATGGTGGCAACCATGATGGCCTTAATGGTGTGCATGCGGTTTTCCGCCTGCTCAAACGCCAGACAAACGGGGCTTTCAAACACCTCGTCAGTCACTTCGATACCGTCGGCAAACTCCGGAGACTGGGCAGCAATCTGCTTGCCGACCTTGGTTTTGGTGTTATGGAAAGCCGGCAGGCAGTGCATAAACTTGATGTTCGGGTTACCGGACGCAGCCATCAGCGCAGCATCGACGCGGAATGGCTTGAGCAGTGCGATACGCTCGCCCCAACGCTCGATCGGCTCGCCCATCGATACCCAGACATCGGTATGAATAAAGTCGGCGCCCTTGACCGCGACTTTAGGATCGTTGGTCACGGTCAGGCGAGCGCCGGTTTGCTTGGCGATTTCGTGGCACTGCTTGACCAGTTCGGCATCCGGCTCCAGCCCTTTCGGCCCGCCGATACGCACATCCATCCCCATCATGCAACCAATCACCATCAGCGAGTGGCCCATATTATTGTGCGCGTCCCCTACATAAGCGTAGGCAATCTGCGACATCGGCTTGTCGCAGTTTTCGGTCATGGTCATCACATCGCACAGCATCTGGGTCGGATGCCATTCATCGGTCAGGCCATTAAACACCGGCACGCAGGAGTACTTAGCCAACTCCTCCACATCATCCTGTGCAAAACCGCGAAACTCGATGCCATCGTAAAAACGGCTGAGCACGCGCGCCGTGTCGGCAATGCTTTCCTTGTGGCCAAGTTGCGAGCTGGACGGGTCGATATAGGTCACATGCGCACCCTGATCATGGGCAGCGACTTCAAACGAACAACGGGTACGGGTCGAGGTTTTTTCGAAGATCAGCGCGATATTCTTGCCTACCATGCGCTGTTCTTCATTGCCGGCGTATTTGGCCCGCTTGAGATCCCGCGCCAGATCCAGCATGTACTTGATCTCACGCGGGGTGAAATCCAGCTCTTTCAGAAAATGACGACCTTTGAGGTTGAAAGCCATTTGATACTCCTGAGGATAAAGGCTGCTATCACGCCCTCTCCGGCACGGCATAAGTATGCCAGGAGAGGATACACACAACGGAAAATGGGAAGACTGACGCTCAAGGGGTAATGGCGTCGCGCACCAGCGGACAGGTCATGCAATGGCCACCGCCACGACCGCGCCCCAACTCGGAGGCAGGAATCTCGATCACCTCGACGCCAGCGTCACGCATCAGCTTATTGGTATAGGTATTACGGTCGTAGGCCACCACCACGGAGCGATCTAGTGCAACGACGTTATTACCGTCATCCCATTGCTCGCGCTCGCGCTGAAAGGCATCACCACCGGTTTCCAGCACGCGCAATTTGGGCAAGCCCAAAGACTGGGCAACAACTTCCAGGAAAGGCTGGCTATGGCGCTCAAACTTGAGCTCGCCGGGTTTGTCACCCGCAGTGATACTGGTGCAGATGATTTCGTTGACGACGTCGGGGAAGACGGAAACGAAATCGTAATCGAGGAAGGAGAATACCGTGTCCAGGTGCATGGCGCCGCGACTCTTGCCCATCTGGCAGGCAATCACTTTGGTCGGGCCATCCGGATGACCGATCGCATTTTTAGCCACCTGCACCACCGCTTGCGGCGTTGTGCGCTCACCCATACCGATCAGTGCCACACCATTGCCGATAGGCATGACATCGCCGCCCTCCAGCGTGGCCGGGCCATGATCGACGTCGCTATTGCCCCACCAGGAGTGCACCTTGCCGGCAAAGTGGGGGTGGAAATTGTAGATGGCCTCCATCAGCAGCGTCTCCTGACGCCGCGCCGGCCAGTACATCGGATTGAAAGTCACCCCGCCATAGATCCAGCACGAAGGGTCGCGCTGGAACAGCATATTGGGAACGGGCATGGTGACGAAGTCGGACTGATCCAGATAGCCGCCGAACAAGCCTTTGGCATCAAAAGGAAGCTCGAATTTGGCGATGCCGCCAACCAGATGATCCGCCAGTTGCTTGGACGGCATTTCATCCAGCCAGCTTCTGAGGTCAGCCAGCATGCCGACACCGACGGTATTGGGGCGGATCTTGCGATCCAGTACCCAGTCGCGTGCCAGCTTGTCGTCCATGGTCGCGGCAAGCATGTCATGCGCTTCCAGCACCTCGATACCGCGCGCGCGCATCTGCCCGGTAAAGTAATCATGATCCTGCTGGGCACGCTCGACCCAGATCACATCATCAAACAGCAAGTCGTGACAATTGCCCGGAGTCAGGCGCTTGTGTGCCAGATTAGGCCGGCACACCATCACGCTGTGCAGCTTGCCGCACTCGGAGTGAACACCAAATTTGCTCATGACGCTTCCCTTTTCCATCACAAAAAATGGAGACCGGGAAGACCCATCTTGCCCGGCTACCGCCTTGGTTATAGCAAAGCGTTAGCCATAAGCCGGACAATTTACTGAGCGTCTGCACGTTCCTTGATTTGCCATACGTACACCGGCAAACCGAGCAGCAGCAGGATAATGCCCCACATCACAACTTCTGCACCCGAGCCGTAAATCGCCCACAGCGAATATAGAAAACCGACGGTTGAAAAGGCCAGCGGCGCAATCCAGTCCCGTGCAGAAAACTGCTCTCGACGCTGCAACATGACCGCCAGCAAAGCCATGGCGCAGAAGGCATACGGCAGCAAGGTCGTTGCAGTGGCCAGCAAAATTACGAATTCGAAAATCTTGACCCCGCCATCGCCACCAGCATATTTCAAAGCCAGCAGCACGGTCACCAGCGAGCTGGACAGCACCAGACCGAAGCTTGGAACGCCCTTGGCATTGTGGCGCGAAAAGGCCTTGGGAAAGAGTCGGTCCTTGGCTGCCGCCGCCGGAATATGTCCCTGCATCAGACACCAGCCGTTAAGCGCACCGAAGCAGGCGATAATCGCACCGCCACCGACTGCATAATAGGCCCAGTCACCCCACAACAAGCGCGCGGCGTCGGCAAATGGTGCGGGCGAACTGGCCAGCGCATGAGCCGGCATCAGCCCCATCAGGGCAATGGTACTCAGCATGTAAAGGCCGGCGGCCAGCAAGGTGCCGATCACCGTGGCGCGCGGAATGGTTTTCTCCGGATTCTGCACATTTCCGGCGGGCACCGAGGCCGACTCCAGGCCAAGAAAGGCCCACAAGGTCAAAGCCATGGTGGCGGCCACCGAGCTCATCACCGGCTTGCTTTCCGGGTTGAACACCAGGTTGTCGGTATTCATATGGATGAAACCGAAAATGGTCACCGCAGCCAAAGGCACCAGCTTGATAATGGTGGTCACCACAGCCACGACCCCTGAGCTTTTGGCACCATTCAGGTTGATCAGCGTCACGATCCACACCAGCAAAATGGCGGCAGCACCGGCAAACAGATTACTTCCGCCTACCGCAGGAATAAAGACCTGCAGATAACTGGCTGCCGCAACGGCCAGCGCGGCATTACCCGCCCATAGTGCAATCCAGTAACCCCATGCGATCCAGAAACCGGCAAAATCACCAAAACCCTCATGGATATAAGCGTAAGGTCCGCCCTCTTTAGGAATGATGGCGGCCAGACGGGCAAAAACCAGAGCCAGACAGATCGCACCGGCCGAGGTAATGGCCCAGCCTATCAGTGAAATGCCTCCATAAGGCGCGAGCGAAGCCGGCAGCAGGAAAACGCCGGAACCTATCATATTGCCCAGCACCAGCGCCGTGCACATCCAGACACCCAGCACCCGCTTATTTTGCTTCACACTACTCATAACTGCTCTCCGCAGGCAGGCTGCACGCAGCCAGTCTTGAAAACTTGTGCACCGGCAGGCGCACACAGAATGACCTGACGGGGGCCAGACATCGGCCATGCCCCCAATACGGGATACATGCATAAAGCCGACATAGATTCCCCCTTATAAAAGTGAATGTGTTGGTAAGTCATGCGCCATCGCTAACAAGTACAGGTCCGGCAGGCACCCGCGATAGCGACCAGTTTGCCCGCGCCCATTGCCACAACGAGGCGAGATCCATCCCGCTTTCCGGCGGAGTGTGCCCCAGTCGCGCCAACGCCAGCGCCAGTTCGGCTGCGGCATGATCGCTATTGATAGCAGGCGCCAGCGTCTGTTTGGACAACTTCTCCCCTGCATCATTGACTAGCAAAGGCAAGTGCACATAGCGTGGCACTTCCAGATTCAATGCCTGCATCAGGGCTATCTGGCGCGGCGTAGACACGAGCAAGTCGGCACCACGCACCACATCACTCATGCCCTGTGCCGCATCGTCCACCACCACCGCCAACTGATACGCCCAGAAACCATCGGCGCGCTTGAGGACAAAATCGCCGATCTCGCGCGACAAATCCTGAGCATAGTGCCCTTGCAGCCCATCAACAAAGGCAACAGTCCCTTCGGGCACATGTAATCGCCATGCCCGCCCCGCTACGCCTGCCGGCAACCCCGCCCGGCAAGTACCCGGATAAACATAGCCTTCTATGCCGCGCTGTGCATGGGCGGCAATCTGCTGCCGCGTACAGGCGCAGGGATAGGCATGCCCTTGCATCGCCAACTGCGCCAAAGCGTCCTGATAAAGTGCATGGCGCCTGCTCTGGTAGACCACCTCGCCGTCCCACTCAAACCCGAACGACTCCAGCGTGGACAAAATTGCATCGGCAGCGCCCGGCATTTGCCTTGCCGTATCCAGATCCTCGATACGCAGCAGCCAGTCCCCGCCTCGCGTGCGCGCCTCCAGATAGCTGCCCACGGCGGTCGCAAGCGATCCTGCGTGCAACAAGCCGGTAGGGCTGGGGGCAAAGCGCCCACGATAAACGGGTCCGGTCATAAGGCAATGTGCTTGCAACATGTCAAAGCAGCACGACACGTGACTGCAAAATACAAAAAAAGGGGATCTTTTTAACCGAAGTGCCGCACCGAGTAAACATAGAAAGTGGATTTAAGCATTATCCGGCCGGCTTGATGGCGGCAAATTGAAGCGCATTTCAAAGCGTGCGCCCTCCCACCTGCTACGTCCAACCAGGACTTGTCCAGCCATTTCATCCGCCACTTTTTTAACAATGGCCAGGCCCAGACCGGTCCCGCCCACCCGCCCGGAAAAGAAAGGCTCGAAAATACGCGCACGTATCTCGTCGGCAATGCCGGGACCCGAGTCTTCTACAGCAAAAACCAATACGCCCTCGTTGATTTCCAGCGTCAAACCCAGATGGCCAGTGACCGGAGTATGGGACAAGGCATTTTCCGCCAGCGCCACCCAGCTGGAGAGCAAAGCCTTGCGCTCCCCCGGCAGAACCACATCCATCTGTGACGACCGCATGCAATGCAGCGTCAATTGCCGCGCTTCGCACTGTGGCCGCAGCATGGCTTCAAGTTCGTCAAACAGTTCGGCCAACGCTACAGGCTCGGTCAGGGTCGAGGTGCGAACAAAACCCAGCATATTCTGGATCAGTCCCTCCAGCGCGCGCAGGCGGTCGACTATTTTTCCGGAAAAGCGCTGGCGCTCGGCATCGGGCAAACCCGCATGCTGCAAATTAGCGGCATACAACATCGCGGTTGCCAGTGGCGTTCTCAATTGGTGCGCCAGAGAGGCCGCCATCCGCCCCATGGACGCCAGTTTTTCCTGAGTGGACAAGGCTGCATGCAATTGATGCAAGTGCGTCACATCATGCAACAACAGCAAACTGCCATCCGGCAGCGCACACTGCTGGATCGTGATGCGCCGTGCAGATGTAGCGGCCTGTACTTCAAACGTGTCGTCGGCACCGACGCTGTGCAGTAAGCGGCAGTGCAAATCCGGCCAGCACGCACCCTCAGACAGGCCTGGCAACATGGCCATGGATGCAGGATTAGCCATGACCACCTGATCGTTGCGGTCAATTTCAACCACGCCGGCTGGCAAGGACTCAAGCAACAAGGACAGGCGCTCGGCCAGCGCGCCGTTTTCCGCCGCACGGCGCAACAACTCATCATTGGCCGCAGCCAGCTTGCCATTCAGCACCGCAACCTGCTCTTCAAGTAGCTGATAAGCACCAATCAGCTCACCGGAAACCTGATTGAACTGGGCAAAAGCGGCTTCGAGCCGGCTCTTTTCGCTAAAGACTGTAACTTTATCTGTCATTCACTCAGCTTCAGTTTGTAAAAATTGGTTTAACCGTAGGATAATGCACCTAGTTGTATGTACTAAAAAAAGACACCAGCCTGAATACCTGCAATATGGCTGGATGCTTTTTCTGCCCCAGGCGCGGATCAGGGGCGGGAATACCAGAAAATCAGCAAGCTATATCAGTACCGGAGGTTTTTGTGTCTGAGTTACTTAAAAAAATCGATGCCCGAACCAAACTGGCGGGCACGAACAAGCTGGAGATCCTGCTTTTTTCACTGGGCATAGATCAGCGTACCGGACGTAAAGAAACCTTCGGCATCAATGTATTCAAGGTGCGTGAGGTCATGCGCACACCGGAAATCACCTCGGCTCCGGAAATGCCAAGCTCAGTCGAAGGCATGGTCAGTCTGCGCGGCACACTGGTTCCCGTGATCGATCTGGCCAAATACGCCGGGGTAATTAGCGAAAAACGACCGGAAATCATGATCGTGACCGAATACAACGGCCACACGCAAGGATTTCTGGTCGAGGCCGTCGATACCATCCTGCGTCTGGACTGGTCTGCCATGCGCGTCCCGCCCGACATGATCACCAACCGCATGGGCGGGCTGGTGACGGCGATCACCGAGCTGGACAAGGGCACGCTGGTCATGATGATGGACGTAGAAAAAGTCCTGGCCGAAACCGCCATGTCCGAAGACAACGACAGCCATCACTTCGCCAATATCGAACCGGTTCAGCACGACTGCATGGTGTACTTTGCCGATGACTCGGCTGTGGCACGCCGCCAGATCGAACGCACGCTGAAAGCGATGGGCGTGCGCTTCAGCTTTGCCCCCAACGGCATGCAGGCTTGGGAAGATCTGCAAAAAATAGCGACACAGGCCGAACTAGCCAACAGCAAAGTCAAAGATAGCGTGCAGCTGATTCTGACCGATGTGGAAATGCCGGCGATGGATGGCTATATGCTGACGCGCATGGTCAAGACCGACCCGCGCTTTGCCGGCATCCCGGTACTCATGCATTCCTCGCTGTCTGGAAACTCCAACCAGAAGCTGGGCGAGTCCGTCGGCGTCGATGCTTATGTCTCGAAATTCGAGCCGCAAAAGCTGTCGATGAAGATTCGTGAAATGCTCAAGCTTTGAGCCTCGGCTAGACAAACGGATTGAGGGAAACAAATTGACCTTATCAGCGACTGATGCCTCTTTGCTTGCTTCGGTAGATGCACGCACCAAGCTTGCCGGCTCCAACAAAATGGAAATCCTGCTGTTCTCGCTGGGCACGCGCGAAACCTTCGGGATCAATGTATTCAAAGTACGCGAGGTCTCACAAACTCCGCATATCACCAAGACGCCCAATATGCCGCAAGGCGTGGAAGGTGTTATTTCGCTGCGTGGCAATATCATCCCGGTGATCTCGCTGGCAAAGTTCATCGCCAGTGGCGACACCACGCGCAAATACGAAACCATGATCGTGACCGAGTTCAACCGCAGCACCCAGGCCTGTCTGGTGGACTCGGTGGACCGCATCATTCGTGTTGACTGGGACAAGGTGCGCGCACCGGAAAACATGTTCAATGCCAGTGCGCAAACACTGATTACGGCGGTGACCGAGCTTGAAGATGGCAAGCTGGTCTCTATCCTCGACGTCGAGCAGATCCTCGCCAGCGCCATCGGTGAAACCAAGGTGCCGGATGTCCCGCAAGCGCAGACCAGCAGCGAGCAATTCGCCTTTTTTGTCGATGACTCGGTCGTGGCGCGCAAGGAAATCACCAGCGTTCTGGAGAAAATGCGCGTCAAATACCATCAGGCAACCAATGGCCGTGAGGCGTGGGATAGGCTGCAAGCCTTTGCCAGCCGCCGTTTTGGCGAGGGCGAATCGCTGCATGACACGCTCAAGCTGATTCTGGTCGATGCCGAAATGCCGGAAATGGATGGCTATGTACTGACGCGTCTGATCAAGGCGGACCGCCGCTTTGACGGCATCCCGGTCGTGATGCACTCCTCGCTGTCATCCAATGCCAACCGGGCCATGGGCGCCAGTGTAGGTGTCGATGCCTATGTAGCGAAATTCGACCCTGTTGTTTTGGCCGACACGCTACTGCCATACCTGCAAGGGTAGTAAGATAGCCCGCACTATTAGATTCAATCAGGACTTAAGCACTCATGGCAGACAAGAACACTCGTTTCCTCGTCGTGGATGATTTCTCCACGATGCGACGCATCGTCCGCAACCTGCTCAAGGAACTCGGCTTCACCAATGTCGACGAGGCCGAAGACGGGCAGGTTGCCCTGCACAAACTCAAGAATCAGAGTTTCGACTTTATCGTCTCGGACTGGAACATGCCGAATATGACCGGCATTGAGCTGCTAAAAGCAGTCCGTGCCGATGCCCAGCTGCGCCACCTGCCATTTATGATGATCACCGCCGAAGCACGACGGGAAAACATCATAGAAGCCGCAACAGCCGGTGCCAGCGGCTACATCGTCAAACCGTTTACCGCAGCCACGCTGGAAGAGAAGCTCGGCAAAATATTCCAGGCCATGGGTAAGTAAGCCACGCGCAGCCTGCTTGAGGAGTCAGAAACGTGTCGGAAAATTTGATGGAAAGCGGCGACTCGCCGGATCTTGAAGCGCTCTTTGACAGCATTGCCAGCCAGCATCAGCAGTGGCAAGCCCCTGGCGCTGCCGTAGCGAGCCAGCCTGCCGCCACGCTGGATGCCCAGATTGAGATCTACGCGCAAATCGGCCAGATCACACGCAAGCTGCACGACACCTTGCGCGAAATGGGCTACGACAAGTCGTTAAGCAAAGTGGCCGAAGCCATTCCCGACGCCAAGGGCCGTTTGTCCTATATCGCGACGCTGACGGAGAATGCGGCCGAACGCGTATTGAATGCGACCGATATTGCCCGCCCGATCCAGGACAGACTGGAAAAAGATGCGCGCGAACTGGGTGCGCAGTGGGATCAGGTGTTTGCCAACCAGATGCCGGTCGAAGACTTCAAGCGCCTGGCTGCCAGCACCCGCGACTACCTGAATCAGGTACCGCAACATACCGGCGATACCAATACCCAGCTGCTTGATATCGTAATGGCGCAGGACTTTCAGGATCTGACCGGTCAGGTGATCAAGAAGGTCATGGAAATGGTCAAGGTTCTGGAAAGCGAACTGATCTCGGTCCTGATTGAGCACTCGCCGGCAGAGAAAAAAGTCGATCTTGAACCCTCTTTGCTAAACGGGCCGGTCATCAACCCTGAAAACCGCAGCGATGTCGTGACGAGTCAGGAGCAGGTTGACGATCTGCTTGAAAGCCTGGGCTTCTGATTCCGGGCAATACCCGAACAAAATAACGCAAACAAGGAAGGAAGCCGCAATGAGCGAGTTTGCCGGCATGGAAGAACTGCTTCAAGACTTCCTGCTTGAGTCCTCCGAGCTGCTCTCGGACGTTGACAACAAGCTGGTCGAGCTGGAAAAGCACCCTAACGACAAAGCGCTGCTGAATGATATTTTCCGCGGCTTCCACACCATCAAGGGCGGTGCCGGCTTCCTGAATGCCGCGCCCATGGTGACCTTGTGCCACCGTACAGAAAACCTGTTCGATAAGCTCAGAAATGGCGAACTGACCCTGTCGCAAGGCTTGATGGATATCATCATGGACTCGACCGGTGCCGTGCGCGACATGTTCGGGCGCATGGGACAGGGCATCATGCCCGCCTCGCCCGATGCGGCTTTGCTGCAGGCACTGGATGCGGCGCTGGCCGGCCAGAATGTCGACCGTCCAGCCCATCACTCGGCTCCAGCCCCTGCCGTGCAGGCAGCGGCCGTGCCCGCGCCCAACAGCCCGGATTGGGCACTGCTGCACAGCGCCATCACTCAGGCCGCTTCCCCGCTGCGCACCGAAGCTGCGCCTGTGGTACAGGCCGCTCCAGCGCCGGCGCAAGCGCCCGTGCCGGTCCATGCTCCGGCCGAGCAGGCGGCACCTGCGCGCCAGAATATCAAGCAACAGCCCGTGACGGGCAATGCCATGCCGCAACAGCAGGAAAACACCATCCGTATCGATACCGTGCGCCTGGATCAGGTACTCAACCTGTCCGGTGAAATCGGTCTGACCAAAAACCGGCTGACCACCTTGCGTACCGAAATCCTGCAAGGCAATACCGAGGCGCACACGCTGCGCTCGCTGGATGAGGCGATCAGCCAGCTCGACTTGCTGGTCGGCGACCTGCAAAACGCGGTGATGAAAACCCGCATGCAGCCTATCGGCCGCCTGTTCCAGAAATATCCGCGTCTGGCACGCGATCTGGCACGCCAGCTGGGTAAAGAAGTCGAGCTGATCATTACCGGCGAAGAGACCGAGCTGGACAAGACCATGATCGAGGATCTGAACGATCCGCTGGTGCATCTGGTGCGCAATGCGGTCGATCATGGCGTCGAGTCAACCGAAGAGCGCATTGCCGCCGGCAAGAGTCCGCAATCTGCCGTCCATCTGTCGGCCGAACAAGTTGGCGATCACATCGTGATTTCCATTACCGATGACGGCAAGGGCATGAGCGCCGAAATGCTGCGGCGCAAAGCAATCGAAAAGGGACTGATCGATGCGGAAACGGCCAACTCGCTGGATGAAAAGCAATCGCTGCAGCTGATTTTCCTGCCCGGTTTTTCCACCAAGGACCAGATTTCCAGCGTGTCCGGACGTGGCGTCGGCATGGATGTGGTACGCACCAATATCCAGAAGCTCAATGGCCGCATCGACATCAACTCGATCCAGGGCGAAGGCACCCGCATCAGCATTTCGCTGCCGCTGACGCTGGCCATCCTGCCGGTGCTGGTGGTGCGCGTCTGCGACCAGCCGTTTGCCGTTCCGCTAGCCATGGTCAGGGAAATCATCCCGATCGAGCCTGCCGCCATGCAGGAGGTCTCCGGCCGGCCGACTATCGTCGTTCGTGATGAAATCCTGCCACTCAAGACACTGACCGGCCTTCTGGGCTGGGCACCGACCCAGGCACCCGCCTTTGGCGTGCTGATGCAGTCGGCTGAACGCGCCTTTATTCTGGCGGTCGACTCTTTTGTCGGTCGCGATGATGTCGTAATCAAGCCGCTAGAAAACATCCGCCCCAAAGGCGTCGCAGGTGCAACGCTCTCGGGTGACGGCTCTGTCGTGCTGGTACTGGACATGGAAGACCTGCTTAAAGCGCAGCAAGAAGCCGCCATCGGCCAAAGCACCACCTCTCGCCACCTCGACTTGTTAACTTATTGAATGAATTCAATTTCTACCTTTATCGGCCGCCAGCCTGTTACCGACAGGCAACAGCAGATCATTGCCTATGAGCTGCTGTTCCGGCGCGATGAAAACAGTACGGACAGCGGGCTATTTTCGCCGCTGGAAGCAGACACCCGCATACTCACCGGCATTCTGGGAGATATTGGCAGCGGAAAATTGCTCAAAGACAAGCTTGCATTCGTTAATGTGGGAGAAACCATGTTAATGAGCGAGCTGGTCGAATTGCTACCCGCACGCAAGATCGTACTTGAGCTGTCAAGTGACCTTCCCCCCTCACGCGAGATACTCGACCGCATGCGCATGCTGCGCGGTCAGGGGTTCAGCTTTTCACTCGATTGCACCGGGCTGGAGTCTGGGAATGAAGCCTACTTCGACCAGATTCGCTATGCCAAGATCGATATCCAGCACGAAACACCGCAGCAATTCATGCACATGAATGCGCAGCTCAAGAGCTACCCTATCCTGCGCATCGCCAAGCGGGTAGAAACGCCGGCTCATTACAGCATCAGCCGCGAGCTGGATATGGATGCCTATCAGGGCTTTTATTTCGCCAAGCCGGAAACGGTCAGCGCAACCACCATTCATCCCGGCATGGTCAATACGCTGCGTCTGCTCAATCTGGTGCGCAACGATGCCGATGCTGACCAGATTGAGGCCGTTCTCAAAACCGATCTGGCGCTTTCCTTCAAATTGCTGCGCTTTGTCAATTCGGCCGCCGCAGGCCAGCACATGCGGATCACCTCGTTTTCGCACGCAATCATCGTACTGGGCTACCGCAAGCTGTACCGCTGGCTGACCCTGCTTCTGGTCAGCAATGATGAAAACGGCCGGATCAGCCCTTCCTTGCAAAGAACGGCTATTATCCGTGCCCGCCTGATGGAAAACATAGGCCGCCAGCAAGGCCTGAATCAGGACGGTTGTGACCTGCTATTTATCAGCGGCATGTTCTCTCTGCTGGACGTCATCCTGAAAGTCCCCATGCTGGAGGCTTGCCGTCATTTGCAGCTGCCACAAGAAGTCGAGGCGACCTTGCAAGGCAAACCCGGTACCGGTGCTTCGCTTCTTTCACTGGTCAGGGCGCTGGAAGCGCCGGAACTCGGAAAAATCAGCTGTTTAGCAGATGCCATATCCATGCCGGCAGCACAATTGAACGAATTGCACATCGAGGCACTCGGTTGGGCCGAAGATCTGGGTTTATAATCGGCGTTTTGCCGCCCGATCTGCCTGCAATGAACCTACTGTCCATCGACACCACGACCGACTATCTGTCGCTTGCCATTCGTCACAATGGCAAGCATGTCCTGTTCCATCAGCAGGTTGGCCAGAAACATGCCGAACTGCTGCTGCCTACGCTGGACGCTTTATTGGCCGAACTGGGCATCGCGCTATCACAACTTGACGCTATTGCCTTCAGTCAGGGACCTGGCTCGTTTACCGGCATCCGCATAGGCTGCGCCATCGCCCAGGGACTGGCTTTTGCCAATGCCCTGCCCATGATGGCCATTCCTACACTGGACACCATCGCGATTCAGGCGAGCGGCGCGCCCGCGCTGGTCTGCATGGATGCACGCATGGGGCAGGTTTATTGCGCGAAGTATGATGCGCAAGCACAACGCATCGACGCCATCCGCGTGTGCGACCCACAAGACGTCATGCTGGAAGACGGCCACTGGAACGCGCAAGGTGATGGTTTCAGCCACTACGCCGATGCCCTGCTGCCACGCCTGGCAGCACGGATCAACAGCGTCGACTCCACACTACGCCCACACGCCAATGCCCTGATTACGCTGGCAGACAGCGGGCGCTACCCGCTTCAGCCTGCCCAGCAAAGTGAAATTCTGTATGTGCGCAATAAAATTGCGCTGACCAGCGCCGAGCAAAAGGCTCGCCGCTCATGAAATGCATACGCGCGGCCACACCTACCGATATGGCTCAACTGGCCCGGCTTGAAGCCGCCGCCAGTCCGCATCCGTGGAGTGAGCGCGACTATCAGGACTCGCTGCAAGCCGGTCACCAGTTTGCCTTATGCTGCAAGCAGGACGAGATTCTGGCCTGGGCAGTCAGCATGACCATACTGGATGAAGTCCACCTGTTGAATATCGCCACCAGTCTGCCCCATCAAGGCCAAGGCCATGCCAGACAGCTGCTGCAGGCCGTCATGGACAGCGCCAGGGCGCAAGGCGCGTACCGCATGCTGCTGGAAGTACGCGAGAGCAACCATGGTGCACGCCAGCTTTACCTGAAAACCGGCTTCAGCCAGAACGGGCTGCGCAAGCATTACTATCCATCGGAAAATGGCCGCGAGCACGCCATTTTAATGGAGGCCATCCTATGAGCCGGCGCCTGAGCCTGGTCGAAGCCATGGGACTCGGCCCGCTATGGCAAAGGCGCGGGGTGGAATATGTCTATGCCAGCACGGCAGCGGCAGAAGCCGCCCCTGCACTGCAGGCAGATTCGCTACCGGCAAGTACGCCCGCCACGACCATACCTCAGCCAGCCGCCCCCCAAAACACGATTCTGCCCACGGCCTTGCCGGTGCATGCAGTCGCCCTGCACAATACAAAAAACCTGCAAGGTTTAAGCTTGAGCGAACTCAAGGCAGAGGTCGCCCGCTGCCAGGACTGCAGGCTTAGCAACACGCGTAACCAGACTGTATTCGGTAGCGGCAGCCCACAGGCACGCTGGCTGTTTATTGGCGAGGCGCCCGGAGAAAACGAGGATTTGCAGGGCGAGGCTTTTGTCGGCGCAGCCGGCATGCTGCTCAACAATATATTGCAGGCGGCCGGGCTGGATCGCGAACACGATGTCTATATCACCAACATCCTGAAGTGCCGTCCGCCGATCAACCGCAACCCGCAAGCCGATGAAGTTGCCGCCTGTCAGGTTTATCTGGCCGCCCAGATCGCCTTGCTCAAACCCGAACTGATTGTGACGCTGGGGCGTTTTGCCAGCCAGACCTTGTTGCAAAGCAAGGCCAGCATCGGCCAGCTTCGCGGGCAGGTGCACGACTATCAGGGCATCCCCTTGGTTGCCAGCCTGCATCCGGCCTATCTGCTGCGTAACCCGCAGGAAAAAGCTGCCGTATGGCGCGATCTGCTACTGGCCAAAAAGAC
This sequence comes from Aquitalea sp. S1-19, assembly GCF_024343515.1. Taxonomy (NCBI): domain Bacteria; kingdom Pseudomonadati; phylum Pseudomonadota; class Betaproteobacteria; order Neisseriales; family Chromobacteriaceae; genus Aquitalea; species Aquitalea sp. S1-19. The sequence goes on from NZ_RJTZ01000062.1 coordinate 19,447, forward strand.
ATTGCAGGCAGCCAATAAAGACTGAGCAGGAAATACAGATAAAAAAAACCCTTCGCCGTGCACCAGCGAAGGGTTCTTTACGATCAAGTCAAAGATATCAAGCTTACTTAAGCTTGGTTTCCTTGTAGATCACATGCTTGCGGACAACAGGATCAAATTTCTTGATCTCCATTTTCTCAGGCATAGTGCGCTTGTTCTTGGTCGTGGTGTAAAAGTGGCCAGTGCCAGCAGTCGATTCGAGCTTGATC